>PLZZ01000185.1:0-4729 GCA_003153585.1 Acidobacteriota bacterium
TTTCTGTAACTTCTACTTTTTGACCAGAACCGGGTAGAAATGTCGGAAAATTCTCGAATTTCACTCAGATTTGTAGCGAATTTTAGGCCGGGGCGTCGCGGCAGCAGCGGTTTGGGAGCCAGTGGAAGCGCTCGTAATCGGGGCGCGCCGCTGGATCGTGACCCTTCGCAGGTGCTCCCTTCCCCTGTCAGGGCAAGCACGGTAAAGGNNTCATCGCAACAATGATAGGAAGCCGGGAAATGAAATACAAGAGAACGTTGCGGTGAGCATTCGCCCTGGTGGCATGCAACGCAGGACTCGTTCAATGCTGACGGCACTCTGATTATGAGGAACCCCAGGGAAAACCAAGTCTGCCGTTACGATTTCTCCGATGCGAAGCACGTCCGATTGGATTGCGCACCCGCGGGAATGCCCCCAGGCCTTACGTGTGGAACATATCTGTGACCGCCGACGACAAACTTTTAATGGGCAAGGCTCAAGAAGTGGGCACCTACCAGAGACAGTAAAGCTCATCACACTACGGGTCGGCGCGGCGGAGAACTGCACTTGATTTTTCGTCAGCGGCAATCTGATGAAAGAAGTCGCGAACTTCATCCAGTTTTTGGGTGGGGACCAGGACATCTCTAATCTCGTAAGTGCGTTTGTAATGCAAGACATTGTCAGCGACTTGTACTTCGCTTTTATAGGTACCGTAGGCACATTCGGCCAGAACCGGCTTAGGAAGTTCGTCCACGACGTAACCAGCCGGGAGGGTGATATCGAAAATGTCATCCTGACGGGTGGCCTCGGGAAATTCGATCGGATACTTTCGCGGCTTTCCACTGAGCAGGTTTGATCCTTTTGTGCCAACCACCCCGGGGCGTAGGATGAGCAAATTCCCCGCATTTTTTGCGTAACCGTCCACTGCAAATTTATAATTGACCGTCAAGCTGTCATCATATTTTTCGAGATCGCCCAATGATGCGCTCGTTAGTGAGAAATTCGTCAGCGTAGTTCCTAGAAATTTTTCGAGGATTTTTTGCCGATCCGCGGGAGCGACAGTGAGAAATTGCTCGCGGCTTTGTACGGCAGGGCCACCCCAGCGTAGTTCCTGAACTTCGCCCTGTAGATTGCCCGACGAGCTCAAGCTGAGCTTGGCAGTGCGCAACAAGCGATTCGTTGCAGGCGCGAGAAGAGGTACGAGGATCAATTCGCCGCCCTGAGGTGTCACAACGAGAGCGTAATTAGTCTGTTCGACCGCGGGCAAGTAGCCGAGCGGAGTGTATTCGTCAGTGGGATCGAAGAAAAGAAGCCGGCCCAGCTTGGGATCATTCACCACGGCGTACAGGTTTGTCGCGGGAACAGCGTCGGGAAGCCGAATCGCGACAATGGAGTGACCGAACATAAGCAACGGGAATCCGGGACGAATGAGGCCGCGCTGGGGACTGATCATTACGTTGTAGGACTCGATGCCAATCGCCTGGAGCATGGTGTTAAGAAGAGTGGCTTTGTCCTTACAGTCGCCGTAGCGATGTGCCAGGACGTCGGCGGCAGCGTGTGGCTGGTGACCGCCAATGCCGATCTCGATCGCGGCATAGCGAATCTGGCGCTGAGAAAACACTGCCAACGCCCGGATCTTTTCCAGCGGGTCTGAAATACCGGCGGTGAGCTCGGCGACTTTTTGTTTGATTTCCGGCGTAGCCACCCTTCTGGGCGCAATGAGGCCGTAATACCAGAGGCCTATGTCGTTCCACGACCCAGAGGTTTTGGCGCGCAATGCGGAGTCGCTCGGAAAAAACTTCAGAACCATGTGACCCTCTACCGAGGTCCAGGCAGGCATTTCCGGCTCGATTTCAATCGCAGGACTCTCGGTAACCTCCCAGACGTATTGGTTGGGACCGGCGGACTGCGGTGGTTGATCGGGATGATTGGCCCAGAGCGTGGCGAACTCCCAACCAGGGGGCAGCTGAAGTGTGTAACGGGATCTGTGAACAGGGATTACTTCCTGGAACGTCCAGACGTCATCGAACACTTCGGGTCGCTGTCTTTGTATGATTTCATAGCCCACTACGCTGCCTGGATTGGCTTCGGGAAATTTCAAAAACTTGGCGCGGACGTCACTAAAAAGTTCGAAGCTGGTCAGGCTCTCTTCCACCGCATCCTTTTCTTTTACTTCGAGTTCATGGCCGTCAGGAGTAATGGTCCAGGCCTTGAAGAACAAAATCTTTGTCTCGTTGTCGAACCTCGCTCCGGCATGGCCATAGTGACGAGTTGCTTCCGGCCGCAGAATCTTGAAGGCGCGGCGAGTACGTGTTTCGGTTTGCCCATTGGCATTGACGATCGTCTGTTGCTCGTCAAGAAGCACAACGGCGACGGCATCCTTCGGATATTCGGGAAGTTTTTCTTGTGCAGCCGCACGCAGCCAATCCGGCGCGTTGTCCGCATACACGCGAGGTAAAAACGAGGCCAGAGCCAGAGCCAGCGCTGCGGCGAATACGGCGAGGCTAATTCTTAGCCGATTCTGAATTTTGAAGAACGATTTGTTCTTCGTCATTGGATTTCACCGTATTGAAAAAAGAACGCAAGGACGCATAATACTGCACTGGAAACAGCAGACCATTGATCACCAGACGGCGCTTCACTTCAGCCTGGGATCCTTGTTGAGATGCCGAAATTTCGTAAGAGACTGCCGTCCCGGGCTTGATCTCTTTTAGCGCGGGGACCGTTTCTATCTTGTATCCGGCTGGCGCCTGGAACTTCACATCATCGATTTCTTCATTTGGGTAACGAAAGTAAACGGAGTTGTGACGAACTGCGGTTTGGAATGCCTTGTTCTGTGGTGCCAGGAACACTGTGGCAGGAATCAGGAGCCGCCGGCCCACCGGACTGCCGAAAGCTGAAAGCTTCACCGTTCCCTCAACATGCAGCGGCAGGTCGGTCTTATCCCAATTGTCAATTCTTACTAGTTCGAAGGTCGAGCCTTCGGGCAACCAGTCCTTAATTTCGTCCTCGAGGGTTTTCCTGCGGCCCGTGTCATCCTGGAGATGGTTCTCTTCGCGACGCAATGCGGCCATCTGGCCGGTGAAATCCACCTCAAGTTTTCCGCTGGCGACACCATCCGCATCTATCGAAAGCTCGGCATGGCGTACGACGGTCGCATCGGCACTGGCAGAACCGGGGACGGTCACAAAATCGTTGGGTTTCTTCCCTAGGCGCATGCCATTCGTACTCGTTTCGTACCAGGGGAGAATGCCAAAAGGAAAATAGACCGCGGCGGGGTCCAGGAAATATTCCTGCGCCCCCGCGCGTGTCCAGACGATGTCCGCGCGAAGCTCGCTGGCGTCCTGCATTTGGGGAGCGAAGAAGTTGTTGTTCCGCGGAGCAACAAATACCTCGGCAGAATCAAACCCGGCCGCACGAGCGAGTCCGACGAAAAGAAAGTTCATCTCCCGGCCGTTTCCATACCCGTGGCGCAACATGTCCTCAACATTTGAGTTTTTCTTTAGATTTTCCTGCTTTTCCTCTTTTTCCGTCTTGCGCATTTCCATATTCAGGTCGCGGATTTGCTGGACCCGGGCATAGATCTTGCGGAGTTTGGTTTCCGGGGAATCGCCGGGACTGACGATCCTGGACACCTCCTCATCCAGCGCTTTCTTGTTACTGATGAAATGTTCGAGTTCATCGTTCCATTTCTTGTCGGTGCGCGCCCAGAAATGGTCCTGCGTTTCATTCACCGGTGAACCTTGGTCGAGATGAAAAAACTCAACGCGAGCCTGGATTGTTTTCAAGGGAGGCATGTAGGCTTCGTCCTCGATGCCGGGAATGTCGTGAACAGTCAGCGCGTAGGTGCCGTCGGTCTGGCGCTCCGGTTTGGCTTTGGTGGGCAGGCCAATCTGGCGGAAATAAAGCGGGAAATTTTCGTAATTGGACTGGTAAGGAAAGATGGAGAAGTGACCGTCGCGCGTGTAGAGGTGGCTGGACAGCACCCAATACTCGTCGTACAAAATACGAGGCTTGTACTGGGTTCTGTACTTGAACTCGATAATGCATCCGGGCTGAACGTCGGGCAAAGTGAAAGTCTTCGCCAAGTATTTCTCGCCGCTGCGCTTTTCGATAATTTTTTCGAAGGGTTTGCCATCGAAATTCACAATGCTACCGTCCGGGTGAATGGTTCGCGCGCGAATTTCTCTAACGTCGGCGGATTCCTTCCGAAACGGAATCTCGACGTTGGCTTCGTCTGTCCCCTCCTGAGTGAAGATCTTGATGCGCACATATTCAGTTATGGAGGCGCCGTCAGTGGAGACATACTTCTCGTTCACCGCGCTTTCGCGATAAAGAATCATCGCGTGGGCTCCCGGCTGTTCGGGGTTGTCCTTTAGCGCCAGGTCTGCGGGGGGAATGGGCAGCCAGTCGTCGCCCGCCGATGTGGACTGAACTACGGGCATGCATAGCAACAACACAAGGATGAAGCCATACCAGACTCGCCGGGCTCGAATCATGGCGATTTCTCCTCTATTGAGATGACGCAAAATCCTTGTCTTTAGAGCGGCCGTGCAGGGCGGCCCTAGACTCGTTAGGAAGCAGTAAAGTGAGCGCTAAGCTACTCTGGCTCCAGGGCGAAGTCAATGGTCCTGCCGGGCTAGGATGCCCAGGACCACACGCTGAAAACGGCAACCACTGTGCGGTTCCTGGTGGTAATCCGGCTTGCTTGGGTGTGCGTCTGGTGCTACCTTGCCCGATTCGCGGGCGG
>PLZZ01000185.1:4773-5686 GCA_003153585.1 Acidobacteriota bacterium
GCGGTGACGGTTTATGTGGGGCTTCGCGCCGGGCTTACGGTTTCGGCTTCGATTCCGATTGCGGTGCTTTCGATCAGCATTTTGCGGGCGTTTGGGCGCTCGACGATTCTGGAAAACAACATCGTGCAGACGACCGGGTCGGCGGGAGAGTCGCTGGCCGCGGGAGTGATGTTCACGATTCCGGCGCTGATCTTTTTGGGGTTTGGCACGGAATTCACTTTCTGGCGGATTTTTCCGCTGGCGCTGCTGGGCGGATGGCTGGGCGTGCTGTTCATGATTCCGCTGCGGCGGCAGCTGATCGTGAAAGAGCACGGCAACCTGACGTTTCCGGAAGGCACGGCGTGCGCGGACGTGCTGGTGGCGGGGGAGCGCGGCGGGTCGTTTGCGGGACGCGTTTTCTGGGGACTGGGCCTGGGAGGCGCTTACACTTTTTTCATGAACACGATTCAGGCGTGGAACGCGCAGCCGGAAGCGCGGCCGCACTGGTTTCCGGGCGCGTCGTTTCGCGCGACGATTACTTCCGAATACCTGGGAGTGGGTTACATCATCGGGCCGAAAGTTTCGGGCATTTTGTTTGCGGGTGGAGTGATTTCCTGGCTGCTGGTGATGCCGGCGATTCAATTTTTCGGGCAGCTTGCGGGGAACACGCCGATTTATCCCTCCACGATTCCGATTCCGCTGATGACGCCGGACGACATGTGGCGGCAATACATTCGTCCCATGGGAGCGGGGGCGGTGGCGGCGGCGGGACTGATTACGCTGCTGCGGACGCTGCCGACGATTATTTCGGCGCTGCGCGCGGGAATGAAAGATGTTCGAGCGCAAGGAGCGATGGAGACGGAGGGGAAGAACCGGTTGGACCGGGACGTGTCGATTCGGACGGTGCTGGTGGGGTCGTTTGTGATCGTGGTGA
>PLZZ01000205.1 GCA_003153585.1 Acidobacteriota bacterium
CCCGCCGTGCACGATGCCATCTTGCAAGCCCTGGGACTGGCAAATCAGCCTGCCTCGGTTCGATAACTCCAATAACTCCAACGTCACAATCCTTTTTAGATTTCGTCGCAGTCCGCGAACGCGGCGCTGACCCCGGTATAATCATTCCAGCATTCTCAGGGGCGCACTCTGAACGGTTTGCGGAAGAACGGAAGGGCGGGGCTTCAGCCCCGCCGAATGCTCCAGGAGCTACACGGGGCTTTAGCCCCTGAAGCCGTATTTCCGCACCGTTTGAAGCCGTTAAAAACTGAGCAGCGAAACCCGCGCACTCGCGGACTCGACCGGAAATCCACGCTCGAAATTTTGCGCGTCTTGAATCGCGAAGATGCGCGGGTGGCAATTGCAGTTCGCCGTGAGCTGCCCGAGATTGCGCGCGCCGTCGATGCGATTGTGAAAAGCTTTCGCAAGGGCGGACGCCTTTTCTACGTTGGCGCGGGAACGAGCGGACGGCTCGCAGTTCTCGATGCGGCGGAATGTCCGCCGACGTTTGGCACGCTGCCGAAAATGGTGCAGGCGGTCATCGCTGGCGGCTCGCGAGCCGTGCGCGGCGCGGTGGAAGGCGCCGAGGATTCAGCGAAAAATGGTGCACGCGACATGGTGAACGCAGGGTTGCGACGTGGAGATGTGGTGGTTGGCTTGGCCGCCAGCGGAACCACACCGTACGTTCTGGGCGCGATGCGGGTCGCAAACAAACGCGGTGCGGCCACCATCGGCCTCACATCCAATTCAAGGTCACCACTCGCGCGCGCAGTGGATATCGCAATCGCGCCAGACACCGGCCCCGAAGCCATCGCCGGCTCCACGCGCTTAAAAGCCGGCACGGCGCAAAAAATGGTCCTCAACCTGCTTTCTACAGCTTCGATGGTGCGGCTTGGCAGAGTTTATGAAAACTGGATGATCTACGTGGCGCTGACAAATCAGAAGTTGCGGCAAAGGGGAGCGCGGATTCTCGAAGAAGCTTCCGGCGCAAGCGTGTCAAACGCGCAACGAGCATTGCGTCAAGCGCAACACGATTTGCCCGTGGCTCTCGTGATGCTAAAGACAGGCGCAAACGTGCACGGCGCGCGGCGGCGTCTGCAGCAATCCAGTGGCAACGTGCGGCAAGCGCTCGAATCGCAAAGAAACAAACAGCCTCGCACAACACGCAAGGGGAAATAACATGGACCGATTCAAAATCCAGGGCGGACGCAGGCTAGAAGGCACCGTCCGAATCAGCGGAGCGAAAAATGCCGCGTTGCCCGCAATGGCCGCGGCGCTCCTCACAAACGAGCCCGTAACCCTGCAAAATATTCCGCACGTCCGCGACATCATCACCATGGCCAAGCTGCTCGCGCATATGCGCTGCCGCGTCGAAAGCCCGGACCTGCCGCCCAGTGAATTCACGATTCAAGCGGAAACGGTCTCACTGCAAGAGGCTCCATACGAATTGGTGAAAACGATGCGCGCCTCAGTCCTGACGCTCGGGCCGCTGCTCGCGCGGTTCGGCTACGCGCGCGTCTCCCTTCCCGGGGGCTGCGCCATCGGGGCGCGCCCAATTGACATCCACATTCAAGCGCTCGAAAAACTTGGTGCGCAAATTTCGGTCGAACATGGCTACGTCGAAGCGCGCTGCAAGCGCCTCCGTGGCGCCACTTTCCGCTTTCCGAAAATTACAGTCACCGGGACAGAAAATATTCTGACGGCTGCGGTTTTGGCCGAGGGTGAAACCATCCTGGAAAATTCCGCGCTCGAGCCGGAAGTCACCGACCTCGCCGAGCTCCTGATAAAAATGGGGGCCAAGATCGAAGGTGTGGGCACCTCTACCCTTCGCGTTCAGGGCGTCTCGAGCTTGCATGGCGCCACGCACGCCATCATCCCTGACCGCATCGAAACCGGCACATTTCTCGTCGCCGGAGCGATCACCGGAGGAGAACTTCTCCTCACGGACTGCGAGCCGCACCACTTGGTTGCAGTTTTGAACAAGCTGAAAGAGTGTGGCGTGGAAATTAAGTGCGAAGGAAACGGAAAACTGCGCGTTCGCGCCGCGAAAAAACTTGTCGCCGCTGACGTCACCACTGAGGAATACCCCGGATTCGCCACCGACATGCAAGCTCAGTTCATGGCGCTGGCCACGCAAGCGACTGGCGTCTCGCACGTTCGCGAGACAATCTTCGAGAACCGTTACATGCACGCAAGTGAGATTATGCGCATGGGAGCGAACATTGCCGTGGACGGCAATCTCGCTGTCATCACCGGTCCCACGCCGCTCAGCGGAGCGCCAGTAACAGCGTCCGATCTGCGCGCGAGTGCTTCGCTCGTGCTAGCAGGACTGGTAGCCGACAATACAACGTGGATCGACCGCGTCTATCACATCGATCGCGGCTATGAACGCATCGAAGACAAACTGCGCGAGATCGGCGCCCGAATTGAACGGGTCTCCAGCCAGGACAAATAAAAAGGGGAAGCGATTTCTCGCCTCCCCCCATTCTTTCGTTCCGATTTAGCTTCTCGCTGTCTTAGAACAACCTACGAGTGCCCCTCCGCAGTTGCCGTCTCCGCCTTTGGCTTCTGATCGCGCAACACCGCCTTGCGGCTTAAGCGAATCTTATTACCCTCGATGGCAAGAACCTTCACGAGGATCTGGTCGCCTTCCTTCAGTTCATCGCGAACCGCGCGAATCCGCGCTTCCGCAATTTCGCTGATGTGCAGCAGTCCATCCGTTCCGGGGAAAATTTCTACGAATGCGCCGAACTCCGCGATGCGTACGACGGTTCCGAGATAAGTCTTTCCCATCTCGGCGGTCGCGGTCACGTCGCGAATCATTTTCAGCGCTTCTTCCGCGGATTTTCCACCCGACGCGAAAACGTGAACCTTGCCGTCGTCCATCACGTCGATCTTCACGCCGGTTGCTTCGATGATGCCTCGGATTTTCTTTCCGCCCGGTCCGATCAGGTCGCGGATCTTGTCCGTGGGAATACTGAGCATGAAGAGATGCGGAGCGTAGGTGGAAATTTCGGCGCGGCCAGTGGAAATTGTGCCGTCCATGTTATCGAGGATCTGCAGGCGCGCTTTGCGTGCCTGAGCCAACGCCTCGCGCATCATGGCGATGCTGACGCCGCTCACCTTGATGTCCATCTGCAACGCCGTGATTCCCTGCCGGGTCCCGGCAACCTTGAAGTCCATGTCGCCGTAGTGATCTTCTGCGCCCGCGATGTCGGTCAGGATGGCGTATTTATCGCCTTCCACGACCAGTCCCATGGCAATTCCCGCGCAAGCGGCCTTGAGCGGAACGCCCGCATCCATCAATGCCAGAGAAGCGCCGCAGACAGTAGCCATCGACGACGAGCCGTTCGATTCCAAAATATCGGAAACGACGCGCACGGCGTAGGGGAAATCTGCCTCCGGTGGAAGGAGATTGGCGATTGCTCGCTCGGCCAAAGCTCCGTGACCGATTTCACGGCGTCCCGGCCCACGAAGGAATTTCACTTCGCCTACCGAGAACGGCGGAAAGTTGTAGTGCAGCATAAAACGCTTGAACGTTTCCTCTTCGAAAAGCAGGTCCAGGCGCTGCCGGTCTTCTTTGGTTCCAAGCGTTGCAGTCGCAAGAGCCTGCGTCTCTCCGCGTGTGAACAGCGCTGATCCGTGCGCGCGCGGCAGAACGCCGACCTCGCACGTAATCTGGCGAATCTGGTCAAACGCGCGAGCATCGGGACGCCGGTGGCGCCCAATCATGTCGTCGCGGAAGATTTTTTCCCGCAAACGCTCGAACGCGCGGTACGCCAGCTTGCGCTTTTCCGCGTCGTCTTCCGGAATCGCCTTGATGATTTCCGCCTTGATGCCGTCCACCAGGCTGTAGCTTTCCGATTTTGGATGCTTCTGCGTATCCACCGCGTCGCGCAGTTTCTCGCCGTACTGTTGCTGCATCTGCTTGTACATCGCTTCGTCAAACGCAGGCGGCACAACGGCGACCTTCTGGGGCTTTACGCGGCTGTGCAATTCGCGGATCGCGGCGACGATCTTGCGAATTTCCGCGTGTGCGAATTCCAGCGCATCCGCCACAACCTCTTCGGAAACTTCCAGCGCGCCCGATTCCACCATCACGATCGCTTCGTCCGAACCCGCTACAATCAGATTCATCTGGCTGGTCTTTTGCTCGGCTACAGTTGGATTCACCACCAGCTTGCCTTCAATCAATCCGATACGAACCGCCGCAATCGGCTTCTCAAACGGAATTTTCGAAATGAACAGCGCCGCCGAAGCCGCCGTCACCGCAATCACGTCGGGATCATTTTCGCTGTCCGCCGAAAGCACCATCGCCACAATCTGCGTTTCGTTGGACCATCCTTCGGGGAACAGCGGCCGCAGCGGCCGGTCGGTAAGACGCGAAGTCAAAATCTCGCGCTCCGACGGGCGCCCTTCGCGCTTAAAAAATCCTCCGGGGATTTTCCCCGCCGAATAGGTGTACTCGCGATAATCAACGGTCAGGGGCAGAAAATCTTTCTCCGTCGCCTTATTGTCCATGCAGGCCGTGGCCAGCACCACCGAGTCTCCATAACGCGCCACTACGGCGCCATGCGCTTGGCGGGCAATCTTGCCCGTCTCAAACGTCAATGTGCGTCCGCCTACTTCCAAACTTACTTTTTCAAACATCAAACACGTCCTTTTTTCTCCGATTCATCGGAGGCTGATTTCAGATACGAGAGACAACTCTCGGGAACTACATCGAGGAAGGATATTGCGAAGAAAAACGAGCGGAATTCTATCGATCCAACATTCTCTCGCGTTTGGCGCCTGCCGGCCAACAGGCCGCTCAGGAAACCGCGCTACTTACGCAAGCTCAGTCGTTCCACAATCTCGCGATACCGATTTGGGTCGCGCCGGTTCAGATAGTCCAGCAGCCGCCTGCGTTTGTTGACCATCATGATCAACCCGCGCCGTGAGGCGTGATCTTTCGCGTGGGACTTAAGGTGAGTGGTCAGGTAGCTAATGCGTTCGCTCAACAATGCGATTTGCACTTCCGGTGATCCTGTATCTTTCGGGTGTGTCCGGAACTGCTCGATCAACTCCGCTTTAGCTTCCATCAACTTGCCCCTCCCCCTGAAACGCCGTGCCCTGCTCTGCGCTCTTATCTCTTCTTCGATCGTTAAAAATGCTAGCACATAGCCTCTCCAGCGCAAAGCTAATTTCCGTTCACCTCGGGGATCGCGGTGGCGGCCGGAGGGTGCCCTCCGGTCTCGAAGTCGGCGGTTCAAGGCTTCTGCGAATTGATGAGAGCCAAAAACTCATCGCGTGTCTGTTTGTTCTCCCGAAACGCGCCCAGCATCGCGCTCGTAGTCGCCATCGAGTTTTGTTTTTCCACTCCGCGCATCACCATGCACAAATGCCGCGCCTCGATGATCACTCCCACTCCTTCCGGGCTCAGATGTTCTTGAATCGACTGCGCAATTTGGCTGGTCAACCGCTCCTGTATTTGCAAGCGCCGCGCGAACATATTCACCAGCCGCGCGATCTTGCTCAATCCCACAACTTTCTTCGACGGGATGTAGGCCACGTGGCATCGTCCGAAAAACGGAAGCAGGTGGTGTTCGCATAGGCTGTAAACTTCGATGTCTTTTACCACCACCATTTCGTCGTAGCACACGCTGAACATCGCCCCATTCAGCAGTTTCTCCGGATCCTGGCGGTACCCGCTGGTCAAAAAGCGAAGCGCCTTCTCGAACCTTTCGGGCGTCCTCCGCAACCCTTCGCGGTCCGGGTTCTCCCCGAGCAACACGATCATCTTGCGCACCAGATCGGCAATCCCTTCCGTCCCCGCCGCCGGCGGAATTATAATTTCCGTTGTTTCACTCATGTTTTCCTGGCTCCTCTTCATCCCCGGACCTCATCTACTTCATCTTCAATCTCAAAGCTGTTCTTGCTGGTTTCCTCAATGCGAACCCGCTCCAGCCGCGCCGAGGGGAAACTTTTCAGCCTGCGAAAAATTTCGCGGGAAACATTTTCCGTCGTGGCCACTTGCGCCCGAAACTCGGGAATTTCCTCATTCAAGAACTTCTGATCGAATGGCTGGATCACTTCCCGCTGCACGAATGGGTCCAGTTCTGCAAGATTCGCGATCATACCCGTCGCCGAATCCACCGGCCCCGTCATTGTTACTTCCAGCGCGTAGTTGTGTCCGTGTCCGTAAGGATTGCTGCATTTCCCGTAAACGCGCTTGTTTTCTTCCTCACTCAGCTTCGCCGTGTGCAACCGGTGCGAAGCGGCAAAACGATACCGCCGAGTCAGCGAAATTTTCACGTGCGCGCCCCGCTTCCATTGGACGCATCCGCGGTGCAATCCGCAAAAAGATCAGGAGACTCATACAGCCGGACGCGGTCCAGTTTGCCCGTCTTGATTTTCGGATCCAGGAGCTTCCAAATCACCGCCGCAATGTTTTCACATGTAGGAATCTGGCCGGCCAACTCCGGCACTTCGTAATTCAGGTGGCGATGGTCCATACGTTCCATCACCTCACGCTGCAAAATCTCTTTCAGTTCCTTCAAATCCAGCACCATTCCCGTCGCGGGATCCGGCTCCCCCGCTATGGTCACTTCCAAAACGTAGTTATGCCCGTGCCCGTGCGGATTATTGCATTTGCCGAAAACGCGGCGGTTTTCTTCGGCTGAAAAATTCGGGTTGTGATAGAAATGCGCCGCTGAGAATTCGACTTTGCGTGTGATTCGTATCATGCGGTCTTCGCGGGGTACACCCGCCCTTTCCAGTGCACTGCCCCATGCGTGTTCTTCCACCAAGACGTAACCAAGGCGGCGCAGTATAGGCACACACCCGCTGCGTAGTATTTGATGTATGAGATCGGGTACAGATTCCGGTAAAGATCAATCCCGTAGCGAAAC
>PLZZ01000175.1 GCA_003153585.1 Acidobacteriota bacterium
GAAGAGACGCTGGAGCATGCGCGAGAGATTGTGGAGGCGAGCGATTTGCCGGTGTCTGCTGATTTGGAGAAATGTTTTGGCGATGAGCCGGAGATCGTGGCGGAGACGATACGCAAAGCGGCGGCCGTGGGGCTGGTGGGCGGTTCTGTGGAAGACGCGAGTGGTGATCCGGATCGTGCAATCTACGACCATGTCCTCGCCGTTGAACGCGTTGCAGCGGCTGTGGCGACGGCTCGGGCGCTGCCGTTTCCGTTTGTGGTGGTGGGGCGGGCGGAGAATTTCTTGAACGGGCGCGCGGATTTGAAGGACACGATACGGCGGTTGGAAGCTTACGCGGAGGCGGGGGCGGACGTGCTGTTCGCGCCAGGGTTGCCGAATCTGGAGGCCATTCGCGCGGTTTGTGCGGCGGTGGCGCCGCGCGCGGTTAACGTGCTGGCAGGCGGGAAGGGGAGCGGGTTGACTGTCGCGAACCTTGCGGCGGCGGGAGTGCGACGGATTAGCGTCGGGTCGGCGTTGACGCGGGCGGCGTTTGGAGCGTTTTTGCGAGGGGCGCGCGAGGTCGCGGAGAAGGGGACGTTTACGTTTGGGGATGAGGCGGTGTCGTTTGCGGAGATTACGGAATTTATGAGTGAACGGTAGAGACTGCGGCGGGCAAAAACGAAGACGTGAATAGAAGCAAAAGCAGATTCCTAAATCAAAGCCTCAGGTCTGAAGACCTGAGCCACATTAACCGCGCCGCACTGCGTACATTTTTCCCCTCGGCTCACTTCTGGACATGGCGTCAGCACGTCGAGAGCAAAGGCAAGATGCCGGGCTAAAGCCCGGCGCTACGAAAGACAGCAGCGGAGTCTTGGGCTAAGGTTCGGGGGGTTCGGCGATGGGGAGATCCAGGATGACGATTTTTCCGTCGGCGAGGCGTTCTAGGGCGGGGGCATATTCGCCGAGGAGTTCGCGGCGCCACCAATCGCCGTTTACGCGCTTGGTGCGCAGGTCGGTGAACCAGTACTGGTAAATTACGGAGCGGACCTGGCGCGGCGGCGCGCCGGCGAAAGGATTTTTGGCGAAAAGCTCGAGTACGGGACCATCATTTTTAATCAGGCGTTCTTCAGTCCAAACGACGAAACGGGAATCCCGCCAGGGGCCGAGCGAAGCAAACCACAAATTCCAATCGAAGCGCGGCTGATAGGGGGCGTAAATTCCCGGAGCTTCGTGAATGTCCTGCGGCTTATAGCGGAAGGGATAAGGGGTCCAGGTTTTTCCGTCTTGCGAGCCTTGGAATTCAATTTCGTAGCGGCCGTGAGTCATGACGGCGAAAAGGCCGTAGCGATTGGCGATGCGAAAAGGTTCGATCGCGCGCAACGGCGATTGAGGAAGAGGCACGGTGGGAAACAGCATCCAGACAAGCTGCGCAGTGGCGCAATAAAAGATGAAGGCGAGGCAGGCAGCGGCAATTGTTCTGCGCAGCGGGGTGAGGCGTTCGCGCCAAGTGACGCGCGGGATTTCGTTTTCGGTGGCTGCGATCGTCGCAGGCGCTTTGTGAAATTTCAGCGAGGTTATCGCTTCGATGCGGTCACGGATTGCGCTCGGGACGATCCATTCGATCACGCGGTCGTCAAGCAAGAGGAAGCCCAGCAGGAGAACCACATAATTCAGGAAAGCGTAATTTGCGGTGAGGATAATGGAAACTTCGAACGGCGTGACGATGCAAAAACAGAGAATACGAAAACGCCTGGGGAGAAAAAGCAACCAAACGAAGACGAGTTCAGTCGAAAGAGTGTAGAAAACGGCGGAGGCGTGAAACCAGTGCGGCAATTGCTGGACGTACCAGCCAATCCAAGTGGGGAGCGGGCCGTTCTGGTAATAGTCGTCCATGGCGGTGAACTTGCGCCAGGCAACGTCGCCGCTGGCGATTTTGGCCACGCCTGATTCGAAATAGATGCGAAACCATTCCCATTGAAGAAGAAAGAGGCTGGCGCGAGACGGCGGATTTACGCGTCCGAGGCCGGGCAAAAATCCCGGAGGAGAGAAAAACAAGGCGAGGAAGCCGGCTTCTAGCAACATGCCGTCGGACTGGTAGTTGGAAAAATCCTGGGCGGCGCAGACAAAGGATAGGAAGCAAGCGAAGCAGATTAGGAGCGAGGCGCGCGGCCAGAGATTTGCGACCAGTAAGATAGAGGCGACGGCTCCGAGCCAGCAGACGGCGATCAAGGAGCGATCAGTGGCGCTGAACCAGAACATGGTGGGTGCAAACCAGAATTTTTGTGCCGGCAATGCTGCAGCGACAGCTTTCAGATAATCAGTGGCGGGAAGGATTCCATTGGGGCCGATCAAACCCTTGATTTGAAACAGCAGAGAATAGAACGCGGAGAAGTAAATCAAACCCAGGGAGCGGAGGAAAATCCAGCGCGGCCAGAGATGGCCGGGACGCGTGGCGTCTATGGGCTCGGGGCCCAGGAGCCAAGTGAGAGCTGAGGGGACATCGAAATCCATCGCCGGATTATAACGGCTTCGGCGGCGCGCAAAGCACACTTAGATGCAAATCAGCGGCGGGGCGAAACTGGAGCAAAGAGGCGTTTCTCTTTCCACACATTCGACTTTGGGGTCTTTCCTTTGAAACTGAGGGATTGCTATAATTGTCCAGTTGGCCGTCCCTCCCTGTACCAACCCGTAGTGTCGGTTTTGCCTGAGATAGACCTGTGCGAGCGCNNGCACAGAGCGCCAGAGAGTTCAAATCGTTTGGGGGTTTTCAATCATGGTGGGTCTGCCGCGTTTTAGTATTCGATGGATTTCCGTCTTATTTTCCGTTTGCGCTTTGGTTGGATTGTCAAGCTGCGCAGGTATGCCGCCGTTCGCTGCACCGACGCTTAGCTCTATCTCTGTGACATCAACAAAGCTAACCATCGCGGCCGGAACGACGGAACAGTTCACGGCGACCGGGAACTATGCCGATGGCTCGACGAAGAATCTCACCGACTCGGTAACATGGAGTTCTCAGAATCCGAACGTGGCAACGGTTACTCCCGGCGGGATGGCCAAAGCAATAGCGGCAGGAACGAGCAAAATTGAGGCAACAATCGCAGGGTCCGCCGTCGTCAGAGCAGCCGCTACCAACGCTGTTTCAGGAGGCGTCATTGGCTCGACGATTTTGACGGTGACTTCCGCGACGCTGGTATCGATAGCGGTGACGCCAGCAAATCCTTCGATTGCGAAAGGCACGACGGAACAATTCACAGCGACGGGAACTTACTCCGACAATTCCACGCAAAACTTAACCAGCTCGGTTACTTGGACTTCGCAGACCGGCGGCGTGGCAACGATTGCTGCGGGCGGGTTGGCCACAGCGGTGACGACGGGAATGAGCAAGATTCAGGCGGCTTCGGTAGGCATTACCGGGTCGACGACTCTCACGGTAACTTCCGCGACGCTGGTATCGGTTGCGGTGACGCCAGCGAATCC
>PLZZ01000241.1 GCA_003153585.1 Acidobacteriota bacterium
ACAATTTCGATGGGCAAACCGCGATGCCCGTGGCGGCTCAGTTCCTGCTTGAGGGCGGCTTCCATGCCGACCAGCAGGATGTGCAAACCAAATTCACGGGCGGCCAGGATCGCGCCTTCCACTTCAGCGCGAGGGGCATGGTCGCCTCCCATAGCATCTATTGCGATGGTGGTCATCTCAGCACCAGCGGTCACCAATGGGCACCGACTCGGAAGGCAGGTGAAGGGGAAACTTAGGCTGTCTTGGCCGAAGTGTCAATCACCTCGCGGCCTTTGTACTGTCCGCAATGGGGACACGCCTGATGAGGCAGTTTCTTTTCATGGCAATTCGGGCAATCGGAAAGCGACAGCGTGTGAAGATGATCGTGGGCGCGCCGCTTATTTTTGCGCGCGTGGGAGTGACGTCGTTTTGGATTAGGCATTCCTGCTCCTCTGAATTGACCGGCTGGGGCTCAGCACAGCCGAAATGGGAAAGTGATAGTGTAGCGTTTTATTGCTTTTTGAACCAGTCCTGCTTCAGGCGAGCCAGTGGAGCGAGGCGCGGGTCGGAAGCGTTCTTTTCGCAGCGGCACTCTTCGTTATTCAGGTTGGCACCGCAGTGGGAGCACAGGCCCCGGCAATCGCTGCGGCAGATAACCTTCATCGGAAGCGCGAGATTTACCTGCTCGGCGAGGACGTCGGCCAGGAACAAGCCGTCGCCTTCNNAACAGGTCGAAGTCGCGGCTGATTTCCTCGACTACGGTGTCCAGGCAGCGGGCACAAATCATCTCAACCCGCGTGTGCAGATTGCCGTACACGCGGATTTGGCCTTCCATAAGTTCGGCGGTAGCACGCACTTCCAGCGGTTCCACCTGGCGAAATTCGCCGGAATGGAAATCGAGTGTACCCGGTATATAACTCTTCCGGATGCGGACTTTTCGAACGGCAAGTTCTTTTACGTCGAGAAACATTGGCTTTCCCCGCGTGCGTACAAGTTAATTATATGACCCGTACCAGCGTTGTCAAGGAAGCGGCTTTGGGAACTTCCAAACTGACACCAAATGGACAATGACTTTCTTGGACTGGGTGCGGCAGCGGGAACTGCCCGCGGTGCGGTTCAATCCGGATGCCCGGCGGGAGTGCCCAGCAGCTCGTTGCATTGACGCAACAGAAAATGGTCGGTCATGCCGGCGATGTAGTCGCATACGACTCGATGGCGCGGCTCATTCAGCGCTAACTCGGCATACTGCTTTGGCATGCGGTCCGGGTGGTCCAGGAAGAAGAGAAAAAGAGCATCCAGCGAGGCCACCGAGCGATCGCGATCCTCTGCGATGGCGGGGTTCGAATAGAGGCGGGCGTGAAGAAATCGCTTCAGTTCCGCGTTCTGGCGGGCTGTCTCAGGCGAAAAGGCGGCGAGGTGCTGCGGGAGACGGCGCACGTCTTCGGCGTTCTCGACGCCGCTTTCCAGCACCCGATGGTAGGTGTTGTCGATCAGGTCGGTGGCAAGGCGATTGAGAATTTGCTTGAGGGCTTCGTTGAATTTCAGCTTGCGGCGGCCCTGGGGATAGAGCCNNCGGGCCTCGAAGGCGTCGTCGAGGTCGGCGGTGTTGTAAGCGATTTCGTCAACGAGATCGATGAGCTGCGCCTCCAAAAGGGGCTGCCGGTCCAGGAGATATTCGGCGAGCGCGGGAAATTCCACAGCGGAATAATTTCCCGAATGTTTGACGATGCCTTCGCGCACTTCGAAGGTGAGATTGAGCCCGGGGAAATCGAGATAGCGCTGCTCGAATTGTTCGACGATGCGAAGCGCGTGGAGATTGTGGTCAAAGCGATCGCCGTGCTCGCGCATTCTGAAATCGAGCTGCTTTTCGCCCGCATGGCCAAAGGGCGGATGTCCGATATCGTGTACGAGCGCGAGCGCTTCGGTAAGGCCGGTGTTGAGATGCAGGGCGTCGGAAACGGTGCGCGCAATTTGCGCGACTTCGATGGTGTGGGTCAGCCGGTTGCGAAAATGGTCGGAGTAACGCGTGGTGAAAACCTGGGTCTTGGCTTCCAGACGGCGAAACGCGCGAGAGTGAATTACGCGGTCGCGGTCGCGCGCGTAAGCGTCGCGATAGGGGTGCGGCGGTTCAGGGAAGCGGCGACCTCGAGAGCGCTGCACGTCCATCGCATAGGAGGCCAGCGGCGCCGGCGTCATTCCGCGCGCTCAGATTTTGCCGGGCAGGAGAGCAAGATCCTGGTCGGCTTGTTCGGCGATAGGAGTATCGGGATACTCGGATTTAATCTGGGCGTATATCTTTCCAGCTTCGGCAGGGTTATTCGCACCGTAGTGTTCGGCAAGAGCAAGCATCACGACCGCCTTGGGCACCAGGAGGCCGGGCTTGGCAATCAATTGTTGATAGAGCTTGACGGCTTGGTCCCCTTGCCCGGTGCGGTCGTACAATTGAGCGAGTTCGAAGCGCGCCATGGCGGCGAAGTCTTCCTCGCCGCCGTCAGCAACAGATTGGAGCAATTTCTTGGCTTCCTCGTTCTTGCCCAGGTGCTCTTCGCTTAACGCGGCGTAATATTTGGCAAGCTGGCCGGGATGCGTGCGCGGATATTTGTTGGCAACGTCTTCGAATTTTTGAGCAGCGTCGGTGTACTTGTTCTTTTCGTCCACGTACGTAACTTCTCCCGGCACTTGGGGCTCGAGAGGGGTGCGAATGCGCGCCTGGAATACTCTCATGGCGTCGCCATAGCCGGCGGCAGCCTTCACCGTCTGGCGCTCGGCGTAAGTTCTCCAGCCAAACACACCCAGGGCAACCACAATCGCCAGGATGACGATGTAGAGCGTGAGTTGCTGATGCGAAAAGACGATATCCGCGCCGTGCACGAGGGTCTCGCGCACTTCGTCCTTTTTCAATTCCTTGCGGGAAATATGCTGCGCCAATTGCTTCTCCCTGAAGAAAAAGCTTACAGGTGATGGTATCACAAAGGCGTACGCCGGGCGAAAGCGCCATCACTCCGACGCCGGCAGTGAAATGGAGATGTGTTCTCAATTGCACAGCGCGGTTTCCTCGCCGCGGCTAGGATAGATATAGCTAGCAAACTGAATTCAAACCAAGGAGAAAGAATATGGCAGCGAGCGGCCAGAAGTGCGAGCACCCGATTTGTTCGTGCATCGTGACGAAAGGCAGGTATTGCAGCGAGGCATGCGAGGCGATGGAAAAGACTCCGGACATTGATTGTCTGTGCAATCATCCCGGCTGCAAGGGCAAAACGTCCTAGAGCTTTCGTCGCGGATGGAAGCGTATGGACTGAGATAATCCGTTCGCAAAAGGACACGCCATGTCATTCGGACTCTACGCGGCGGGTTACGCAATTGTAATTGCGGGCCTGGCTTATGCGGCTTACTTAATGCACGTACCGGCACGCTGGATCGTGGTAGGCGCCATAGTTCTTGTCGGGATGGGGATCGTGACAGGAGTGAAAAACACGCGCCAAAAAGATCCTCCCGGCTAGCGCGGCGTTAGCGCCTGCTGAGCGGACGTGTTGGCACGCTCCCAAACACTCGGGTCGATAGGTACCAGGAATAATCTAGCGGAAAGCGTGAATCGCGGTGTCTTCGTCCGACTGCACATCGAAGACGGTGAAAAGACGCGTGATTTGCAAAATGTCGTGCACNNCCGGAGCTATCGATGTAGTCCACATCGTACAGGCTGATGATGATCTTCTTCTGGCCGCCGTCGATCAGGCCGCGGACCGTTTTCCGCAGCAGAGCGCTGCCTTCGCCCAGGGTAATCTTGCCGCTGAAATCAAGGATTGAAACATCCCCTATTTGTCTGCATGTCGCTTGGATTGCCACGGAATAGCCTCTACCTTGATTCTACTCCGGTTGGTGGGTACCGTTGCCGGAATCTTTATCNNAGGAAAAGGCCGCGGCCTGAAGTGCGCAGAAGATTTTCTTCCTCAAGCGGGTTGGGAATTTCGTGCAATTCGAATCCCTTGCCCTGATCGAGGACGCGCACGGTCATGTTTTCGGGATCCAGTTCCACGGTCATCAGGATTTTTTTTCGGCGGTCCTGCTGATTGCCGTAATTGTATGCGTTGATCACGCCTTCGCGGACGGCCATGCCAATCTTATGGAGTTCCTCTTCACTGAAGCCGGCGGCCTCAGCGATGCGCATGGAGATGCTTTCTGCGAGGTCCACGCTTTCGAGCAGCGTCTCCAGCGTGACCTCGATCCGTTGGGTTTTGGCCGACATCCGCGATTCGAGGCGAGTCCTTGTCAAAAAGACGGTAAATGGTTATCACAGCGGCGGAGTACAAGTCAATGAAGTCCCGCTAGCCAAAATGGGCCTGCTTTCGGCGGTCAGGCCCAGTAGGTGCGGTCGAGGGTGCGGTACTGGATGGCCTCGCTGAGATGCTTGGGCTGGATGCCGGGCGC
>PLZZ01000038.1 GCA_003153585.1 Acidobacteriota bacterium
CGGCACGTTTACGGATGTAACGGCGGCGAGCAAGATTCATTCGGACGGCACGTTTTTCTTTGGCGTAGCGGTGGGAGATTACGATAACGACGGCTATCCGGACATCTACATGACGGGATACCGCCATTCAGTTCTGCTGCACAACAATGGAGATGGCACTTTCACCGATGTGACCGCCAAGGCCGGAGTGGGTAACGACGGAAACTGGGGCACGGCGGCCGGGTGGTTTGACTACGACCACGACGGCTTACTCGATCTGCTGGTGACGAATTACGTGCAGTATGACGAAGACCATCCGGTGTCGTGCGGAGAAAATAAACCCGGATATCGCGCGTATTGCCACCCAGACAGTTTTCACGGCACGTCCATGCGGCTGTATCACAACAACGGCGACGGGACGTTCACGGATATGACGGCGAAGGCGGGGCTGGTGAACACCGATGGGAAGAGCCTGGCGGTGGTGTTGGCGGATTTTAACGGCGACGGCTGGCCGGACATTTTCGTGGCGAATGATACGCAGCGCAATTTTCTGTATTTGAATAATGGAGACGGCACATTTCGGGATGCGACGTACAAATCCGGCGCGGGATTTAGCGAGGAAGGACGCCCGGAAGCGGGAATGAGCGCCGATGCCGCCGACGTGATGAACAATNNTATCGCAACAACGGCGACGGCACGTTCACGGACGACACGATTGCTTCCGCGCTGGGGCAAACAAATATTCTGAGAAGCGCGTTCGGGGCGCGCATGTTTGACTTTGACAATGACGGGTGGCGCGACCTGCTGGTGGTGAACGGGCACATTCTGGACAACATCCCGCTGTACCATCCGGAGGTGAAGTACGCGGAGGAAAAAGTGCTTTACCGCAACGTCGGCGATGCCGTGTTCGTGGATGCAACGAAAACGCAGAATGCGGGTTTTCGTTCGCCGCGCGTGGGGCGCGGGCTCGCCGTGGGAGACTACGATAACGACGGCTGGCAGGATTTTCTGGTGAGCAATAACGGCGAGGACGCGCAGCTATTTCGAAACGATGGAGGGAGCGAGCCGGCTGCGGCGGGAAATCACTGGCTGGCGGTGCGTTTGGTGGGAACGAAAAGCAATCGCGACGGGAATGGCGCTTTTCTGAAATTAACCGCGGGAGATTTTAGGAGTTACGACCAGGTCAAAGGCGGGATGAGCTATTGTTCGGCGCAGGATCCGCGCATCTTTTTTGGGCTGGGGAAACACGAGCGCGTGGATACGCTCGAAATCCGCTGGCCAAGCGGACACGTGGACGTGCTGCAAAATCTTCCCGCGGACTATTTCCTCACGGTGCAGGAAGGCAATCCGGAGGCGAAAGCTGTGCGCTACGCTCAGCGACACCCGAAATAGCTAGGATGGCGGGGGATAAACTTTGGGTCATAAAAGGAATGATGAACCGATTGAGTTGATCGTCGATGAAGAGACATTTTCCGTTCTAAGCGGGGAATGCGAAAAGATTATAAACACTCGAAAGCGCCTGCCAGATTTCGTATTTCAGCGTCCATTCGCAAAATATTTCGCAATTGAGCATGCCAATATTTTCAAGAAAGAATTTGGGTCATTTCTCTTCAAGTTATCAAATATTTTTGAGGACGAATCTGTCAATTACATGACACTCGATCCTGATCCTGTTGAGTATTACTATCGGAACTTGTCCTTTTTTGGTTTGGCTTCTTTCCGGCCTTCCAGTCTAGTTGAAAGATATATACATGTAATGTCTCGTGAGGGAAACGTCGATTCATTTCGATCCCGTGGGGGAGATGTGGGAGCATTTTGGGGCTCCTCGCAGCAATGGGGAATATTTTGCGACAGAATCTCGTGGGAAATGGCCGTCATTGCTATTTCAGAGAATGTTGATGTACCAACAATTGGCAGTTTTCGATGCATGGATGCGTCATGGCTTTCGGACTACATCAAAGCTCAGTATTTTAGTGAAGATGCTTCTATTGCTTTAGACTTTTCCCAGAGGTTTTTAGCTAACTATTCTATTTAATTGTTGGCGGTCATTGCGTTTAACGCTTCGTGCAAACTTCAACTCGGAAACATTCCTATGGCGGTCAAATCTTCTCCACGCAATTCCAGGATTACGCGCGGAAGCGGCCTCGGGGGCGGGCCATCGAGGACGGAGCCGTCGGCTGCCGAGAAAACTCCACCGTGGCATGGACAGGCGAATACCTGTTGCTCCGGCCGGTAAAATACGGGGCAGGCTGCGTGCGTGCAGAGGCGGCTGAACGCAAGGAATTTGCCTTCCGACGGATGCAGCAGGAAGCAAGGGTGCTCGTCATTCGGGTACGAGATGATTTTCACGGCGCCAACGGGGATGTCTGCGACATGCGCGACAACTTTGACCGGGTAGGAATTCTTTCGCGCGCGGATGAAGATCACCAAGCCTCCGAAAGCTGCGACGATGCCGGCGGTGGTCAGATATTTTGCGAACCGGCGGCGGGGAAGTTGCTGGTTGTCAGTATTTCCGATGGGAATTCTCCTGGGCA
>PLZZ01000177.1 GCA_003153585.1 Acidobacteriota bacterium
GAAGCGCGAAATCGCGACAAAGTCTTTGAAGAGAATGGCGCTCGTATTTTCGTGGACGCGAAAAGCTATCTCTACCTTCACAACACCACGCTCGATTATCTCGAAGACCTGATGAAGCAGGGCTTCGTGTTCCAGAATCCACAGGCCACGCGGAGTTGCGGTTGCGGCAGTTCCTTCACCGCTTGAGATTTCTGATGAGCGGCACTCGCGAAGTTTCCTCCTGCGCGCTGCAGCCCGACTCCGGCCCGCATCCGGCCAAAGCCAAACGAATATGAGTGTGACGCAAACACGACGCGACGAAACCGGCCGGTCTGCCGGCACGAAGTGCTGGAATTGCCAGGCTCCCGTTGCCGAGACCCATTTTTGTGCCGCGTGCGGCAAGATTCAGTCCCTGCCCGAGGGCACCGATTATTTTGCATTCTTCGGTTTGCAGGAAAAATTGTCGCTCGATTCGGCGCAACTCGAAGCGCAGTTTCACAAGTTGAGCTGGAAGCTTCACCCGGACAATTTCGTGCGCGCCGGCGATTTCGAACGCGACCTTTCGCTAAATCGTTCTTCGGAATTAAATGACGCCTATCGCACCCTGCGTGAGCCGATCTCGCGCGTGGAATATTTGTTGTTGCGTCGCGGCCTCAGAAAAGAGGGCACCACCAAACAGCAGGCGCCGCCCGAATTGCTCGAGGAAGTCTTTGAGCTGAACGAATCGCTCGACGAGTTGCGGGAGGCGCGCGCCGAAGGCGGCGACCTGGCCGCATTGCGTGAACCGCTTGACGCCGCGCAAAAGAATTTTCAGGGAAAGCTCGAAGAAGTGGACGCCGAGCTCATGCGAATCGGTCAGGAATGGGATGCGGCTCTCGACGACGCCGCGGATGAAGCCAAGAAGCAAGCTTTGCTGGCTCGTATGAACGAAGTGCTGAATCGCCGAAGCTACATCCGCAATCTCGTAGCCGGCGTGCAAAAAGAACTGGCCGAAGCTTAGGTACTAAGAGCCTTAAGCTGTCATCCCGAGCGGAGCGAGGGATCTGTCCTTTGTAGAATGAGGCGGTTGAAACGATCAGCATCAAGTTTTCTCTCAGAGGCAAAATGGGACGCGTTGTAGGCATCGATCTCGGCACAACTTTCAGCCTGATTGCGTATCTCGATCCGCAAACGGGCGCGCCGAAGTGTATCCCGGGGCCTTACGGTTCCACGTTGTGCCCCTCCGTCGTCAGTGTCGATGAAGACGGCAAAGTAATCGTTGGCGAGCCTGCCCGCGCACTGCTCCTCACAAAGCCCGATCGCACGATTTACTCCGTCAAACGCCTGATGGGCCGCGGCGTCGCTGACGTCCAAGAAGAACTGAAAATCTTTCCTTTCCGCATTGATCCCGCCGGCCGCAGCGTAATCCGAGTCGGCTTGGGTGACAAATGGTTCACGCCGCCGGAGATTTCCGCGTTCATCCTGCGCGAATTGAAATCCTGGGCCGAAAATTATTTCAAGGAGCCTGTTGACCGCGCGGTCATCACCGTCCCGGCGTATTTTAACGACGCGCAACGCCAAGCCACCAAGGACGCCGGCAAAATCGCCGGCCTCGAAGTCTTGCGTCTCGTAAACGAGCCCACCGCTGCCGCTCTCGCTTATGGTTTGCACAAACAGAAACGCGGTTACGTTGCCGTGTACGATTTTGGCGGCGGCACCTTTGACATCTCGATCCTCAAACTCGTCTCCACTACCGAAGGCGACATTTACCAAGTCCTTTCCACCAACGGTGACACGCACCTTGGCGGAGATGACATCGACAACGAAATGCAGCGCAGGACGCGCGGAACGATTCTCAAGCTGTTTCAGACCGATCTCGCAAATCGCCCGAAAGACATCCAGGAGTTGCGCCAGATCCTGATCGCAGCGAAACACGCGCTTTCCGCGGAAGACAGCGTGATGCTCCGTTTCAATCTTTCCGGCGGCAAGATGTTCGAAGAGCTTCTCACGCGCACGGAGTTCGAGAAATGGATTCAGCCCATCGTCGCTCGCACTATGGGGCCCGTGAAAATGGCCCTCGCTGACGCAAAACTCACTCCGGGCCAGATCGAAGAAGTTGTTTTGGTCGGTGGCTCCACGCGTATTCCTCTCGTGCGCAAGACGGTCGGTGATTATTTCGGCCGCGCTCCACATTGCGAACTCAACCCCGACGAAGTTGTCGCTCTCGGGGCTGCTGTGCAAGCGGACATCCTCGAATCCGGCGTGAAGACCATGCTGCTGCTCGACGTGACGCCTCTCTCTCTCGGCATCGAAACCATGGGTGGCGTCGTCGCAAAAATTATTCCTCGGAACTCAACGATTCCCGCTAGCGCCCAGGAGCTTTTCACCACCGGCGTAGAAAATCAGACCGGAATCGACGTGCATGTCCTTCAGGGCGAACGCGAACTCGCAAAAGATTGCCGCTCGCTCGCAAAGTTTCAGCTGAAAGTTCCGCCGGGGCCCGCGGGACTGGCGCGCATCGAAGTAAAATTCCTAATCGACGCCAACGGCATTCTGCAAGTGGCCGCCCGCGATTTGCGAACGAACGCGGAGCACACCATCGAAGTGCAGCCAAGTTACGGCCTCTCCGATGAAGAAGTCGAACGCATGCTCGAAGAGTCCATCGAATTTGCCGAGCAGGATTTCTCCGAGCGCCAGGTAATCGAATCGCGCACCGAAGCCGAAACCATCCTCGCAGCCACGGAGAAGACCCTGCTGAATCCTCGCGCCGGCGAGCTCGCGCCTGAAGAGCGCCGCGCCATCGATGAATCCGTAGCGCAACTGCGCGCCGCGATGGCCGGNNATGAATGGCGCGCTGCAAACCGCGCTGGAAGGCAAGCGCCTCGAAGACGTGTGATGCTGCGGCGTCTCGGCAACGCGTCATCCCGGTCCGCGGTGGACGAGGACCTGCAGTTTGTTTTTTGGAAGGGCGGGGTTTTAACCCCGCCGTCTCGGAACTGGCTGTAAAGGGGCTTTAGCCCCTGAAGCCAATCTCGAGATTGTTACCGGAAGGAGTGTTTAAGAATGGGCGGCAAGAACCCCTACATTGAAGAAACCAAGTACACGCCGGCGACGAAGAAATATAAGATCACCTTCGTCAAGGATGGCCAACCGGTCGAAGTCGATCCTGAAAAAATCCCGTACGGGCACGACGGTTTGCCCGGCAGCATCCTCGATATTTCTCAGGGCTTTCACAAGGGACTGGACCACGCCTGCGGTGGCGTCTGCGCCTGTTCCACCTGCCACGTGATCGTTCACGAGGGTCTGGATACGTGCAACGAAGCCACCGACGCCGAACTTGATCAGCTCGACGAAGCCCCCGGCGTCACACCGAAATCGCGCCTGGGCTGCCAATGCGTCCCCGACGGCACGAAAGACGTCGTCATCGAAATTCCCGAGTGGAACAAAAATTACGCGAAGGAAGCCGAGCACTAGATTCTGGTCTAGCTCTCATCTCACGGAACGAAGTCGAGAGGTAATCGTGCCCCACACATTTGATTGGGACGACCCGGAAGAAATCGGACTCCAGCTTGCCGAAAAACACCCCGGCGTCGATCCGCTCACCATCCGCTTCACCGACTTGCATAAATGGATCATCGAGCTGCCGGG
>PLZZ01000025.1:0-159 GCA_003153585.1 Acidobacteriota bacterium
GAAATGTATGCGTCAATTTCGGCCCGGTGATGACAGCCGGCGATTTTTTCGACGGACTGCAGCGGCACGAAACGCCGTCGGGCGACGAATTTCGCAAGAATTCCCGGGTGGTACAGAACTTTCCTGAACAGATTACCGTTCAGGTTCAACTGTCCATCT
>PLZZ01000025.1:258-6604 GCA_003153585.1 Acidobacteriota bacterium
GACAAAAACGTGCCGCTGACGGACCACCTGATTATTTCCGTAATTTCACCGCAGGGGAAACTGCTTTCGCGAATGTCCGGCAGATTGTAGAGCTGCATTTCAGGAATTCTGAGCGCCGCGGCGTATGGCTACCCATTCGAGGAACCGTTCGATGCGGGCACGCTCTCGCCACATCAAGCCGAAGAATTTCCGCGCGTCGAGTCCCGAGGCTTCTTTGCCGAAGAACGTTTCCATGCGCCACTGAATGTACGGCGAAGCCCAGGGGCGCAGACGATAGCCGCGGGCGATAATCCAGTAATAGCGCAGGGCGTTCAGCACGGCAGGCAGGCGGGACGCAGAACACGCCGACCTCTCGCTGCGATAGAGCCATTCCCAAAAGTTCCCTTCCGCCGAAATGGTAGAATCGAGACGTTCGCAGAAAGGCTTTTGAGATGACCGCGGAAGACCACTACTACGCCGGGATAGATTTTTTTGGCGAGGGCAAACTGGACTCGGCGATTGAGGAATACAACCGCGCGTTGGAGCTCGATCCTAAGTTGATCGACGCGCTTCATGGCCTGGCGCAAGCGTATCACGCCAGCGAAGATTTTCACCGCACGATTGAAGCAGCGCGGCGAATCCTGGTTCTGGAGCCGGACGACATTCTTGCGTGGACCACGATTTCGCGGGCCTATCAGCGCCTGGGAATGATTCCGGAAGCCGAAGAGGCGGGAAACAAGGCGCGAATCCTGGGATGGAAGCAGCAACTGCGAGAACAGAAGCCGAAAGCGAAGTAAGAGCGATGTTGTGACGAGAAAATAAAAAAGGGCCGAGCGACGAACTCGGCCCCTTTTTGTTTCTAGAACGGCTCTTACAGCGCGCAGCAGACGGACTTGACCTCGGTGTAATTCTTGAGGACTTCGTGGCCCATCTCGCGGCCCCAGCCGGACTGCTTGTAACCNNTTGATGTCGCGCGTCCAGATTCCCGCAGCGAGACCGTACTCCGTATTGTTAGCCTTTGCGGCAATTTCGCTGATGTCGGTAAACGGAATCGCCGTGAGCACCGGCCCAAAAATTTCCTCCTGCACCACTTTCATGGTGTCGGTAGTGTTGACGAGGACAGTGGGCTGCACGAAATAACCTCTGTTGCCCTCGCGTCCACCGCCCGTAACCGCCTTGGCGCCTTCTTTCTTGCCGGATTCCAAATAGCCACAGACCTTGTTGAATTGCTCTTCGGAAACGAGCGGGCCCATGTCGCTGTCGGGGTCAAATCCCTGGCGCACACGGATCTTGCTTGCGGTTTGCGCCACGCCGTCAACGACCTTGTCGAAGATTTTCTTGTCAATGAACAAGCGCGAGCCCGCGCAGCATGTTTGACCCTGGTTGAAGAAGATTGCGCTAGCCGCTCCGGGGATAGCGGCGTCGATGTCGGCGTCTTCCAGCACGATGTTCGGAGACTTGCCGCCCAGTTCGAGCGAAACTTTCTTCAGATTACCTGTGGCAGCGTGCACGATGAGCTTGCCGACTTCGGTAGAACCTGTGAAAGCGATCTTNNCCTTCGGGGAATCCCGCTTCCAGTATCAGTTCGCCCAGGCGAAGGGCGGTGAGAGGAGTCTGTTCCGCCGGCTTCAGAATTACCGTGCATCCGGTAGTAAGCGCCGGGGCCATCTTCCATGCAGCCATCAGCAANNATGATCTGGCCGACGACGCCCACTGGTTCGCGCGAAGTGTAAGCATGGAATGCTCCCTGCTTCGCGAGGCCCATCGGAATGGTGTTGCCTTCGATCTTTGTGGCCCATCCGGCGTAGTAGCGGAAGTGATCGATTGCAAGCGGCAGGTCAGCAACGCGCGCGATCTTGAGCGGCTTGCCGTTGTCGAGCGATTCGAGTTGCGCAAATTCCTCGGCGTGCTTTTCGAGCAGGTCGGCGAGTTTCCAGAGGAGTTTGCCGCGCTCGGAAGGAGAAATCCTTGACCACTTNNTCGCCTGCGGCGACGTTGGCGAGGACCTCGCCGGTCGCGGGATTGTAAGTAGGGAAAGTCTTACCGGAAGCCGCTTCAACCCATTTTCCATTGATCAGGAGCTTGCCTGTTTTGGATACGAAACCGGTGACGTTGCTATCCGGCTGTACGACTGCAGCAGTTGCCATGTGATTTTCCTCCGCTATCTTGAGCTAGAAATCTCGCACTCCAGTATCTGGGACATACTTCCGAATCCGAGTCCTGCACGGGGACGGCCGCCACCGTCTTTGAACGCACCACGCGAGATGTCGTTTTAACTCCAAGCGGGCTAAAAGGGCGAGTCTAAAGTTACTCCGGCGGAGCGCAAAATTCAAGTCACAGGGATATCCGGGCGGGCGGTCAATCGCGCCCACTAAGAGGGGACGCGGCGAACCCACAGGCGCTCGGTGGCTGGTTTACCCAGGTGGATGCGGGCGGAATGACGGCCCACGGATATGGCCATGGTCTCGTCATACTCGCGCTTGTGGACGCGAAGGCGGGTGCCCGGACGAAGCTTGAGGCTTTCCATGAATTCAAGAAACTTGGGATCTTTTTCGAAGACGCGGAGAACTTCGTAGGAGCGGGCGACCTCGGCATCAGACAGCCGCACAGCACCGAATTTCCGGCGCAGCTTCGACATGCCGCCGAATAGTGGAACGCCGTGCGGGCAGCGGACGTCGCGGCCAAAACGCTTGAGCAGCAGCGCCGCGACCTGCGGGGAAATTCCGTGTTCGAGGCGCTCGGCTTCCTCGTGCGCGCGCGACCAATCAATGCCGATGACGTCGGTAAGAAGCTTTTCGGCCAGGCGATGGCGAAGAACCAAGTGCTGGGCGATTCCCTGCCCCTTCTGGGAAAGAACGATGCGGCCGTCTCGCCGGACATGCAAGTAGCCCGTGCGGGCCATGCGTTTCAGGGCGTTGGTTACGGCAGGGGGCGTGACGCCGAGGTCTTCGGCCAGGCGCGCGCTGATCGGGGTTTGCTCCTCCTGCACGAGCTCCCAGATGGCCTTCAGATAATCTTCCTGGGAAACGCTGGTCTTTTCGCGGCGCAAGATGCTCCTCGCAAAATGCCGATGCTACGAAGACGCGCCCTCTGAGCGCGCTTTGGGATCGGTAGGCTGTTCCGTTTGCGACTGGCGCAAACGCGCTGCTAAATCCTTAACCCGAGCTTCGATATCATCGCAGGTGCGGCAGTGGATTTCCACCGCTTCGCCGAATGGATCTNNGAGATGCCACGTTCGCGCAGAACTCTCTGCGTGGTGTTGTCAATAAAACCGAGCGGGGAAACTCCGGCGCTTTCTGCTGCGATGATGTCCGAGGCGTCGTGGCGAGCGATTGCTTCCGCCATCTGGCTGCGGACGCAATTGCCGACGCACACGAACAAAACTTTCACGGGTTGCGGCATAGGCTAAGAGGGGCTCTCCGCCATCTTCAGGAAATATTCGTGGACGGATGAGTCGCCGGTAAGCTCGGGATGAAACGTGGACGCCAGAATCTTGCCTTGGCGCACGAGGACCGGATGGCCCGCGTCTTCCGCGAGTACTTCCACACCTTCACCAACGGATTCGATAATCGGCGCGCGAATGAAAACCATTTCGACGGGCGCCGAGGCAATTTTTGTCTGCCCGAGGTGAACGTCGCTGGCAAGCTGGCGACCATAGCCGTTTCGCAGGACGGAGACATCGAGGAGCGCGAGCGACTCCTGCGCGGGGCCGTGAACTTCGCGTGCGAGCAGAATGGTTCCGGCGCAAGTCCCGAAAAATGCGCCGCCATTTGAAGCAAACTGTTTCAGCGCGTCGAACAGGCCTTCTTCGGTCATTACTTTCAGGTGCGTGGTGCTTTCACCCCCGGGCAGAATTACGCCGGAAACGTCCTTGAGGTCTTCCGGGCGACGAACGTAGGTATAGGCAACGCCCATACGCTCAAGCATTTTTGCGTGAGCTTCGTAATCACCTTGAATCGCGAGTATGCCGATGTTCATGTCTTTTTCGTTCAAGCGATAATCAGCCCTCTATGCTGCGGCGCTTTTTCCGGCGCGCTTACCAGCCGCGGGTTTGCATCAAGTCCTTTTCTTCAAGCTGACGGATATCGAGGCCCTTCATGGCATCGCCGAGCTCTTCGGAGGCTTCCAGCACAATTTTCGGATCCTTGTAGTGCGTGGTGGCCTTCACGATGGCCCGAGCACGTTGCGCGGGATCGCTCGACTTGAAAATTCCGGAGCCGACGAAGACCGCTTCGGCGCCGAGTTGCATGACCAGCGAAGCATCGGCCGGCGTGGCGATACCTCCGGCTGAAAAATTCGGCACGGGCAACTTTCCGTTCTTCGCCACCCATACGACAAGCTCAAAGGGCGCGCCGAGTTCCTTGGATTCGTGCACCAACTCTTCTTCGCCGAGCAAAGTTAGCCGCTTAATCTGGCTGACGATCGTGCGGATGTGCCGGACGGCTTCCACAATGTTTCCCGAGCCGGCCTCGCCTTTCGTTCGAATCATGGCGGCGCCTTCGGTGATGCGGCGCAGCGCTTCTCCCAGGTTTCGCGCGCCGCAAACAAAGGGAGCTTTGAAGCCGTGCTTCCAGACGTGGTGCTCCTCGTCCGCGGGCGTNNATCGAAACTGTATTCATGATCTCGCGAATGATGCGCGGAGCAGCCATGCGCGCGACGCCGCCGTCCTTGCGGATGTCGGAGGGCACTCGTTCGAGGGCCATCACTGCGCAAGCTCCCGCTTGCTCGGCAATTTTTGCTTGCTCGGCGTTGGTGACGTCCATGATCACGCCGCCTTTGAGCATTTCGGCCAAGCCTACTTTTACGCGCCACAAATTGTTATTCATCAGGTCCATGGTGTTTCTCCTATTCTGAGGTCAGATTACGAAGTCTTTTTNNCCGCGGCCGCGCGCAAGCAAATCCCCTGCTTGATTGCGAATCTCTCCAGCGAAATACAAGTTCCTTCCCATCTTGTCGACTTCATATGCTTCGATCAATAATGGCGCATCCACGGATACGGGCTTCAAAAATTCCACGGTCAGATCCGCNNGTGGCGATAATTCCACCGTGAATAAAACCCGGGCCGCCCTGATATTCCGCGCCCAGCTTGAACGCTCCGCGAATGCGCTTGGCGTTGTCGTCCTGCTCGAAGGTGAGCTTCATTCCACGGTCATTCGCGCCGCCGCAGCCGAAGCATGTGTTCGTCGGATTGGGTGAAAGCAGCATAGGGCTAGATTAAGGCTACCCGCGACGGCAATTCGCTGCGCGCACCGCGCTGGCGTTTTTGGAATTCGACCTTCAAGAGTTCACTAAACGTCTGAACCCCGCGAGCAATTTTCTTCTCATCCAAAGCTGCAAAGCCGAGCCGCAAGGTATTCGGTTGCGGATTCTGCAAATAGAAATAGCGCCCGGGGACGAAAAGCACGCCGCGTTCGCGAAGATGAATGAGCAGTTCACCGGCATCGAACCCGGGCGGCAAAGTGACCCAAACGGACATTCCACCTTCGGGACGCGTCCAAGTGGCTTCCTTGGGCATGTGTTTTTCAAGCGCGGCCTCCATGGCTTCCAGGCGGCCGCGATAAACTTTTTTCATTTTTGCTATGTGTCGCGCGAGATATCCGCGGCGAACAAATTCGGCGAGCGTGGCTTGGGCAAGCTGGTCGGTGTGCAAGTCGGTGGATTGCTTCACCAGCCGCAAGCGCTCGATGGCATTCTCCGGACCGATACACCAGCCGACGCGCAGCCCGGGAAACGCTATTTTAGAAAAACTGTCGATTTGAATCACGTTTCCGGACTTGTCCAGCGCCTTCAGCGACGGAAGCGCAGTGCCGCGCAGCCGGAGGCGGGCGTAAATTGAATCTTCAATGATGGGGACTTGATAGTGCGAAGCAATCTCGAGGAGCCGGCGGCGTTCGGCCAGAGGCAGCATGGTGCCGGTTGGATTGTGAAAATCGGGCGTGACGAAAATGAACTTCACGCGATTCTGCAATAGCACGGATTCGAGAGCGTCCAGATCCATGCCAACATGGCCAATGCGCCGGGAATCCGTCTCCACGCCGACAGCCAGCATGCGCACACGGGCTCCGGCAAAAATTGCCACCGCACCCGGATATGTGGGGTTTTCAAGCGCGACCGAATCGCCCGGACGCAGAAAAGCTTTGCACACCAAATCGATGGCCTGCTGGCAGCCGTCGGTGATTAGAAGCTGCTCGCTGCGGAGGTGCAGGCCCTCCGCGCGAAGGAATTCAATCAGGACGCGCTTGAGGGGCTCGTAGCCGTCGGAAGCACCAAGCTGCAACACGTGCCTGCCTTCGCTGCGCAGCACGGCATTGCAGCAGCGCCGGAATTCTTCCACGGGGAAAAATTCTTCGGAGGGCCGCGCGGTGAT
>PLZZ01000025.1:6742-7008 GCA_003153585.1 Acidobacteriota bacterium
TGAATCATGCCTTCCGATTCCAGCTCGGCGTATGCGTTCGCGACGGTTGTACGGTGAACACCCAGTTGGGTGGCGAGCTCGCGGCTGGCCGGGATGCGGTCGCCGGTGCGGAGTTCGCCGGAATGGACGAGGGCGCGGAGTTGATCGCGCAGTTGGACGTAAAGGGGTATGTGGCTTTCGGGCTGTAAGTGTAGTGGAAGCATTGGCTCGTCCCTGTAGGCCAATATAAAGAACTTATTATAGCTGTAAAGAGCCAATTTGTCTTG
>PLZZ01000207.1 GCA_003153585.1 Acidobacteriota bacterium
CCGTCACCAGAACGTGCCCCGCGGCGTCCTGTATGTCGCTCGCGGCGGGAAACAAACGATGCGCTCCGTCACCCGGTTGCACCCAATCGAGATTGATGAGTTGGCTCGCAAAATATTGCGATAGCGGCTGTTCGACTTGCAGATTTGCATCCGTAGAAAACAGGCCAAAGGTGCCCAGCGACTCGTTGCATCCCCGGTGAACTCCCAGTGGCAAATAGTGGAAGAAATAAACGGCGTCGCCGCCATTGCTCAAAAACGCTCCCACGTAATCCGCCAGCCACAAGGCTCCCCAGATGTCCACGTAAGCTTCCTCGGACTGCCAGGCGATATTCGATTCAGTGATGAACAGCGGAATGTTTGCCGGCACACCATCTTCGCGCCACACTTGAGTAATGTGCGTCACGAGATTCGCTTCATCGTAGAGGCTGCTCCACGGTATCTTGCAGGGCTCCATCGGATAATGTTCGAAAGAGAAAAACGCCAGGTCCGCCAGCCGTCCGTGAGATTTTAGATAGTCGATGAATCGCGTAGCCCAGGAAGTTTTCCCCTGCGCATCGGGCCACGCTTCGATGTCCTTGTTCACCCCCGTAAATATCGGCCCGCCCAGCTTCAGCTTGGGATCCACTTTGTGCAGCGCCGTTGCCCATTGCAAATACAGCGCCCCGTAATCTTCCGGTGTCGTGTAATGGCCGTCCGGCTCTTCTCCCATCTCCACATACGAAATTGGATAGCCGCGCTTCTCGATATACGAAATTTCCGCCGCGGAGTCCTCCGGGGTGCCGTACAACATCGCAATCGGAATCATAGCGGGCAAACCCCGCGTGAACCCGCTGGTGAAAAACAGATCGAACCCCACTTGGTCGCCGGCATGTTCGTCTAAATCGGCAGGCTCGTGCCACGGATCGACCGATGAGCAATACGTTGCGGTTTGGTCCTGATCAGGCGTGTGGCGGATCAGGTCGTGGAACTTTCCATCGGAAGTGGTCGTGCCCAAATAAATTTCACCAATGGCATAGCCCAGGCAATTTCTGCGATCCGCGGAGCCGTGAGTATCGCAGGTGTTGGAGGATTGCGTCATCAGCACGCGAACCCACTGGACAGAAACCGGCGCGGATGCCAGTTGAAGCAACGCAGTGCCGCCCTTTCCGTCCGCCACCGCGCCGCCTGGAAATGTTTGCCACACGCCCAGCGTTGGCTTCTTGATTGGGTCTTCGCCGGTCCAATACTGCACCAGATATTTCCTGGCATAAGGCTCAGCCCAAGCGATCCGGATCGCGTCGATATCCTGCCTGTTGGTAAGATCGAGAAAAATCCATTGCGGATGAAGCGAATCGTCCTCGCCCGTGAATGCTTGCGTCAAGTATGGATTGCTTTTCCAATATGTATCCTTGTCGCCGTCGGTCAGGCTAGAGTAGCCAACCATGTCGGTGCCATCGTCGTGCGTCACGCCGCGATGCGGCAGCGGATAGCCATACGAATGGCGTATCAAATCCCCGGGAGTTGCGCTGCCCGTGAAATAACCTTTGCCCCCCGGATCGCTCCATGTGCCGGCAGGATTCCAATGCCACGCTTCCATGTGCAGCTCGGTATTTTGGCGGTACGAAACGGTCTGCCAGCCCGCAGAAAGAACCTCCTTGACCATCGGCTCGACGAAAAGTTTGTCAGCAGCCCCGTAAGGCAGCCGGTCGATTCCCGCGCCGAGTGCGCGTGTAGGAACTATCGAATTTGTGGAATGTTCAGGCGCTGCGTCCACGCGGATCGTTTGCCCTTGCACGGCACCGGCCCAGCAATACAAGAGAGACGCGAGGAACATTGCTCCTGCCGGCGAACGAGTCGAACATTTCCGAGCGAAACGCGATTCGCGCTGGCGCGAGAGGCTGAGGGCCAAGTTGTTTGTCTCCTGATTTGATCTCTGCAAGAAACTCGACTCGCGATTCGCTACGAACTCTTTCGCGTGCCTTTGCCTGAAACCGGCCCCCCAATTTTATTCAGTGTCGCCTGCGCGCGCGCTTTATAGGGACTTTCAATCGAAACCGCTTCGGTGAGCACCGTGCGCGCTTCCGGAATTCGCTGCATCTTTGCGAGCGTAAATCCCAAGCGATAAAGATTGCGNNGCGGGCTCGTTGCGCCCTTTATCCACGTTTACTTCGCCGATGGCGGAATATGCCAAGCCTTTTTGGAGCGACATTTGCTGCTGCCATTGATCGTCGCTTAGGTTGTCCGGTTTCTTTGCCTGCGCTAATTGATCGAGCGCNNTTATTGGGGTCGGCCGCAAGAATTCTTAGAGCGGTGTCGAGCATTTTCGGAGTTTCCTGCGCCTGCTGGTAGGCGATCGCGGTTTGTTCGCGCACCGTGATCGTATAGGGAGAATCCGGAAATGAGGTTACGTATCGCTCAAACAGAGCAGCGCGTGCTGCTGGATCGGCGGTCTTATACGCGGCGTTCACCAGCGCGTATTCCACATATCCGATATCACCCTGCACGTTGTTTATGCTCACCGACTTCTGCTGCACCCACTGGTCCGGCGGCGTGCCTTCCGGTGCCGGCAAATTCTTATATTTCGAGATGATTTCCGCAACTTTGTCGCCCGCGGCAAATACTTTTTTGGTGTCGCCCTGTTCCTCCGCCGCATGAACCATGCTTACAGCCGCGGAAAGGTTGGTCGGATCCAGCGCGAGCGCCTTCGCAGCGAATTCGTAAACTTTGGCATAGTTTTTTTGCGCCAGATACGTCTGCACGTAAAGCTGGTCCGCCAACAGCGCCATATCTCCGGTACCAAAATCGGTCATGAATTTATCGAGCAGCGCCACCTTATCAGGCCCGTCCGGAGCTGCGTAAATGTCCGCGAGAGCTTTATCTTCGGGCGTGCCGGCTGAGACCGAAACGCTTTTGCCGATTTGCGCTGACGCGGTTGTTGCGATACAGAGGAAGATCGCCATGAGAATCACGAAACGTTTCATAGTCACCTCCTGTTTTATTCACTTCGAAATCCGGGATTGTCCGAAGCTCTCACCAGGCTTAGCAAAAGCAGGAACAAATCGGGGGACACGGCGGCAATATTCCTCGTAAGCCGTGCCGAATCGGTCGCGCAATTCGCGCTCCTCAAGTGCGATGGCAATGCGCGTGAGCACCAGCCATATCGCCGCAACGACCCACATCGCGCGCGTCCCCGCGAGAAAGCAAGCTCCGAGGATCGCAAGGAAGGAGCCCATATAGCGCGGGTGGCGAATCAGCGCGTAGATTCCCCGATGAACAATTTCGCCGCCTCCGGAGAGTTCCGTTTGCCCCACGAGCCGCTTCGCGCCCAAATCGCGATGCACTCGCCGGAAGATCCACACCTCGAAAATAATAAGCATGAATCCGGCAATAATTTCCCACAGTGGTGGCCGGTTCGCGCGAAATAATTCACGGTGGAAAATCACAAGGAGCACCGTGACGGGAAGCCAGGATAGCAGCACGCCGGTAATGTAGCCGGCCTTCTGGTTGCGCCGCCAATAGCTCACCTGCGGATGCATTACGAACCAATAGAGCGGGATCGGCAATTGCAAAAAAAGAACGACTGCCGCGATCCAGCCGAGGAAGGTCACGCGCGCATCTTAGTCGAACCCGCGACCCGGAAGACATTATTTTTTCAGTGTCCGAAGGCGAGTCACGACATGGAAAACGCAAGTGCTCCATACTCGCCGCCATTGACGATTTGAGCGTTTCGATGGACGATTCAGAGCGCAACAATGGTCCGATAGGGGGACAAATGCCGGCAGCGACATCCTTTGAGAAAATCGAAACGGAAAAATTAAGCGACCGCATCACCCGTGAGATGCTGAACGGCGAAGATGCCACGCTCGCGCGCATTTTTCTGGCACGCGGGGCGATTGTGCCGCGTCATTCGCATCGCAGCGAACAATTTTCTCTGATTCTGTCGGGAGCGCTGAAATTTAAGTTTGATGATTCCGAAGTTGTCTTGCACACCGGTGAAATCCTGCTGATTCCTGCAAATGTGCCACACCGGGCCGAGGCGCTGGAAGACACGGTGGACATAGATTTCTTCGCTCCCCGGCGCGAAGATTGGATTAGTAAAGACGATGCATACCTCCGCGGCAACGCGGGCAAGGACTAACAAATGGACCTCGGATTGAAAGGGCGCGTCGCAATCGTAGCCGCTGCCAGCAAAGGCTTGGGCCGCGCTGCAGCTGAAGAATTTGCAAAGGAAGGCTGCGAAGTAGCCATCTGCGCCCGGACGGCAGCCGATCTCGAGCGCACAGCCGACGAAATCGGGAAGGCCAACAACCGTGCAGTATTTTGGCGCGCGGTGGATGTGACCAAGCCCGCAGCCGTCCGCGCCTTCGTGGAAGAAGTGGACAAAAAATACGGCCGGATCGATATCTGTGTCACGAATGCGGGCGGCCCTCCTGCAAAAAAGTTTCTCGACATCAGCCTCGAAGATTGGCGCGCAGCCGTCGAGTTGACCTTGCTGAGCAATGTCTATTTCGCGCGCGAAGTACTCCCTCGCATGCAGCGCAATCATTGGGGACGTCTGCTGACGATTACATCCGTGTCCGTGAAGCAGCCCATCGACGGCCTGCTGCTCTCCAATTCCCTGCGCGCGGGCGTAGCGGGCTTGGCCAAAACCCTCGCGAACGAATTCGGCGCCGACGGCATCACTGTGAATAACGTTTGCCCCGGGTTCACGCTCACCGACCGCCTCGAAGAGCTTGTGGAACTTCGAGCGAAAGACGCCGGAATCAGCCGCGAGCAGGCCATTAAGAATATGAGCGCGCAGGTTCCCGCCGGCCGGCTAGCGCAACCTAAAGAGTTCGCTGCGCTGGTAACATTTCTCGCGTCCGAGCGCGCAAGCTATATCAACGGCACGACCATCGCGGTGGACGGCGGCCTAGTAAAGGGTCTTCTGTAATCCTAGAGCAACCTTGCGAACTTCGTACCCGAACGGCTCCCGTACTATAATTCTTGCTTTGCTATACGCAACTCGTTCTCTCAAGGGGGAATAATGAAGCATGCACCCTCGCGCCCGCCCCGGAATTGGCCGTTGGTCAATTTCGCGTTTGTTCTGTCGGCAGCCTTGATTTTATCGGTCATCGCGCGCGCGGATGAGCCGTATGCCCGCAGCAAGGACTACGATTTGCAGAACGTCAAAACCCATCTGTGGTTCGACCTCGAACAGAAAAAAGTACGCGGCGAAGTGAACGAAAGCATTTCCATGGTGCGCGACAGCATTGAAACGATTAAGTTTGATTCCGTGGACCTGACCATTCACAACGTAACAGTGGACGGCAAGGACGCGAAATTTTCCACCACCGATAAAGAACTCATCGTTTCGCTGGAAAGCCCTTCGAAACGCGGTGAACATCACGACATTTTCATTCGCTACGAAGGGCAGCCAAAGAAAGGCATTTATTTCATTCTGCCGGACAAGAATTATCCAAACCATCCCAAGGAAATCTGGACTCAGGGCGAAGCCGAAGACACCCGCTATTACATTCCCATCTACGATTATCCAAACGACCGCACCACCTCGGAAATGTTGCTCACCGTCCCCGCATCGTGGATCACCGTCTCCAATGGGGAGCTCCTCGGCACCAAGGACGAGCCCAACGGCATGAAGACCTGGGATTGGAAGCAGTCCCAGCCGCTTTCCACTTATCTGATCTCGGCGGTAGCGGGCGAGTTTGTCGAAAAGAAGGACGCTTGGCGGGGCATGCCGCTGCGATTCGTAGTGCCGCGCGGCGACGAGTCCAAAATCGATTCAACCTTTGTGAACACAAAGCAGATGTTGGACACCTTCTCCGACCATCTCGACGTGCGCTACCCCTGGGCCCAATACGCGCAAACTTCGGTGAACGATTTCATCGTAGGAGGCATGGAAAATACCAGCGCAACCACGCTGACCACTAGCGGACTTGTAGATCCTCGGCTCGCCGGCGAAACTCCCTCAGGCTCGGACAACCTCGATTCGCACGAAATGGCGCATCAGTGGTTTGGAGATCTGGTCACCTGCAAGGATTGGGCAAGTCTCTGGCTGAATGAAGGCTTCGCCACATATTTTGAGCATTTTTGGACTCAGCAGAAGTACGGCGAAGATGCAGTAGCTTATGAATTCTGGCGCGACCAGAGCCAGTGGTTCCGCAATCCCCGGCTCTTCACGAATCCGATCGTGACCCATGATTTTGACGACTCGCTCGAAAACTCCGGCAACATCTACACCAAGGGCGGCTGGGTCCTGAAGATGTTGCGCACCAAGCTCGGCGATCAGAATTTTTTCCGCGGGCTGCATTATTACCTGGAAACGAATCGCGGGCAGAACGTGGTTACCGCGGACCTGCAAAAATCCATTGAGCAGGCCACTGCGACGAACGTGGACCAATTCTTCCAGCAGTGGATTTATCGCGCGGGGGCGCCGATTTACAACGTGAGTTACGCGTACGACGACGCAAACCACCAGATCAAACTGACCGTGAAGCAAACACAAAAAGTCGAAGGCATGGTAGGCCTGTTCGACATGCCGGTGGACGTTGAAGTTGCGACATCGACCAACCGCAAAACCTATCCCCTCGAAGTGAGCAAAGCTGAGGAAACATTTACCCTGGCGGCGGACGGGGCTCCCCTCATGGTTGTTTTCGATAAGGGCGACAAAGTCTTGAAGACTCTGGATTTCAAGCGCGACGCCGCTGCGTTGATCTATCAATTGAAGAACGGAGCAACCGTGCCGGACCGTGCCGAAGCCGCTGCCACATTGGCTACTCCCGGCATCCGCGATAACTCCGGCGTGATTCCGGCACTGGGCGAAGCGGCGCAGCACGATTCTTTTTGGGGCGTTCGCTCCGAGTCTCTACGAACTCTCGGCAAAATTGGAGGAGCCGACGCGGAGAAGCAGGTTCTCGGAGCCGTCACCGACGAAAAGCCCTGGGTTCGCGAGGTCGCCGTACAGCAGCTAGGCATGTTCAAAGACGATGCCTCGCTCGGCCCAAAACTCACGGATATAGCCGCGAACGACAAAGCTTTTCGCGTTCGCGCTGCTGCTCTGCATTCTCTCGCGGGAATCAAAGCTGCGAACGCTTTCGATTTACTCACTGCAGCGGTCAAATCGGATTCGCCCGACGACATTCTCCGCGAAGCCGGCCTCGGAGGGCTTGGAGACCTGGGCGACGACCGCGCAGTTCCACTATTGCTGGAATGGTCCGGCCCCGGGAAGCCGCTCGACAGCCGCAGCTCGGCCATCAGCGCTGTCGCTGCGCTCGACAAGAAAAATAAGGAAATCACCCAAGCGCTCATTTCATATCTGAAGGAGCCTTACTTCGACGTGAAACTCACGGCGCTGTTTTCTCTCGGCCGGCGCGGCGATCCGGAGGCCATTGCGCCGCTTGAGGAGTGGCTGAAGAGCGGCGATTTGCCGAGCGGATCAACCTCATTCGTGAAGGCGCAGATCGCAGCCCTCAAGGCGCAAGCTACTGGCAAATTATTTAGCGGCGACAAAGGCGCGAATGGCCCGGCGGCCACGCCGGCACCCGGCGGGCAAGATGCGGTAGCACAGCCTTCCGCGAATGCCATTGGCGGGCAAGATACCACCATGGATGCGCTAAAGAAATTACAACTGCAAATGGCGGAGATGAACGCGCGTCTGGCGAAGATCGAATCTCAGCTCGCCGCTCCTAAGGCGCCTACTGAAAAATGATTTCCGCACGCTCCATTGCGCCCCGGCGCGACTTTACATGTGCCGGGCGGCCGACGCCCGGTTTTCGTAGCGCCGCCGTCCCGCCGGCTCTTTTGACGTTTCGTATCCCGGGCGTATGACCCTGCGCAGCTTTGTGGGTCGCGGCTTTAGCCGCGACATAAGAAATGCCTCTGACAATTTTCCTTTCGGCGGATTTTTCGCCGAGCCTTGCGCCTCGCTAATCGATGGGGCTTGCATTCACCGGTGTTGTCGTCTTAGTAGTGCGCCGGCGGGTGGCGCCTCCTTCCACATCACACGGAATGTCACTGACGCCCAGGATATAATTTGCGGGTGCCGCATCCTTTGCGTTTTTCTTTT
>PLZZ01000200.1:0-17616 GCA_003153585.1 Acidobacteriota bacterium
ATAGTTTTGATTCGAGAAAACACAGAAGATTTGTACGCCGGGCTGGAGCATACGGTGGTTCCGGGGGTGGTCGAGAGCCTTAAAATCATCACGGAACGCGCGTCCACACGCGTGGCGCGATTTGCGTTCGAATACGCGACAAAGTTCGGCCGCAAGAAAATTCATGCCGTTCATAAAGCAAATATCATGAAGCTTTCTGACGGCTTGTTCCTCACTTCGGTTCGTAAGGTCGCGGCGGAATATCCCGCGATCGAATACAAGGAAATCATTGTCGATAATGCCTGCATGCAGATGGTCCTGAATCCCAACCAGTTCGACATGCTTTTGCTGACGAACCTCTATGGCGACATCATGAGCGATCTGGCAGCAGGGCTTGTTGGCGGACTGGGTGTGGTGCCGAGCGGAAACATGGGCGAGACAGTAGCAGTCTTCGAGGCTGTACACGGAACGGCGCCCGACATTGCGGGCAAGAATATTGCTAACCCAACCGCGCTGCTGATGAGTTCGATTATGATGCTGCGATATCTCGATGAAATGCAGGCGGCGAAACGGGTCGAAGATGCGCTGCACAAGGTTTATCGCGAGCGTAAATCGCTTACCCGCGATGTTGGCGGCACGGCGAGTACCAGCGAATTTACCGAGAACCTAATTCGGACATTGTAGGTGATTGACTTCCCTGCCCTGTCCGACGAAAATGAGGGCAGCAACCAGTTAGCGGGAGGCTGAGTGCCTGACATAACTCCGGAAGTTGCGCCATTTCTGAACGGCGAGGTCGCAAAGTACGAACCGATTTCGGAAGGAACTAACACTCGCCGGAAGCGCAAGCCACACATTGTAGCGGTCATCAATGACATGTGCACCGGATGCTCGGGCTCACCGGCATGCGTGGAGTATTGTCCCGTCGCAGAATGCATGTTCTGGGTTCCGGACCCGGAGCACGAACCCTTTGGCAAAATCCTCGTCGATCCCCTGCTTTGTATCGGCTGCAAGCTTTGCACCAGCAAAGGTCCCGATGGAGCGTTCCTGGAAGGATGTCCCTGGGATGCCATTGATATGGTTCCGCTGGCGGAGTTCGAAGCGCAATACGGCTCGATGCCGTTTTAATTTTTCTGCGCGGTATTACCTGACAGAGTTAACGAGAAGATGATTGGCTTATAGGGTGCCAGCTAAGGGCTGCGTTTTTTGCGGCAGTCCGCGCAGAGGCCGCCTACTTCTGTGCGCGACACGGTGATTTCGATGCCGCAATCGTGGGAGATTTGCCGCTTCAATTCCTCGTACAGCTCGCTTTCGAACTCGCGGACTTTCCCACATCCCATGCAAGCGACGTGGATATGGTCGCGCGGGCCGTGGCTCTCGTAAAAGTGACGGTCGCCACGCAGGTGAAGAAGGTCGAGTTCGTCGATCAATCCCTGTCGCTTCAGCAGATCGAGGGTTCGGTAGACGGTGACGCGGGTGACTCCCGGGTCAATTTTCTGAGCGCGTTCGAGGATTTCGTCGGCGTCGAGATGCCGCCGGGCGGTTTCCATAACCTGCAGGAGCACTTTGCGCTGCCGCGTGAGGCGTATTCCGCGCGAGGCCAGCTCGTGCTCAAGCCGTCCGGGGGCTTCGTGATTGATGCGTTCCCCGCTCGAAACGCGATGTGCAGGCGTGGCTGACATGGTATGAGCCGACATTATACCAAAATTGCTTTCCTGGGAATGGCGCCGAGCGGAAACTAAATCACAACCTGCCATTTTGTAATTTCCACCGGTCCCGCGAGAATTTCGCCGGCGACTTTTCGGAAGGACTGAATGTGCGGAGACTTCGAATGCGCGTCGAGATGTGCTTCGCTGGTCCAGTTCTCATAAAAGACGAATAGCGCGGGATCGGTCTGCGACTGATGCAAATCGTAGTTAATGCAGCCTGCCTCGGCGCGAGTAGCAGACACCAGACCTTGAAGCACTTGCCGCACGCGTGATTCCTGGCCGGGCTTTGCGCGGATATGAGCGATCACCGTAAGAGATTCGTGCACGCGCGCTCCCGCAGGATTTGCAGCGTCTCTAGTGATACTGAATCAGCTTGAAGATGTCGCTGTACATGACGAACGCGAAAATACCCAGCAGAAAGACGAGGCCAACCTGGACGAATCGCTCTTTCACGGCGATGCTCAGATCCCGACGGAGAGTCCCTTCAATCGCCAACATGAGGAGGTGGCCGCCGTCGAGGATCGGAATCGGAAGGAGATTCAGAAGGCCAAGATTGAGGCTTATAACCGCCATCAGCCAGAGCAGATCCGTCGGTCCCCGCTTGGCCGCTCGGCCTGATTCTCGCGCGATGCCCACGACGGTCGAAAGTTGGCCAAGCTTCACGCGCCCGGTAAAAAGGCCCTTGAGAACCTGCAAAATCTGGCCCATACCAAGCGCTGTCTGAATTCCAGCTTCTTTTCCTGCGGGAATAAATTCTTGTTTCTCGAAATCCGCCTGAATCCTGGGCAAAACGCCGACCTGCCAGAACATGCTTCCGTCCGCGCCCATTCCCTGAACGGGAGTGATGACGAAGGACAAGTCTTTCCCGTCGCGCTGGACGGAGAATTGAATCGGATGGCCGTCGGAGCCGCGCACAGCTTCAACCAACTGTTGCCAGGTGACGACTGGCTTCCCATTCATCGCGACAATCTTGTCGCCGGCTTTCATTCCGGCTTTTTCCGCTGGAGTGCCAATTCCAATTTCATCCGTGACGGCAGGCATAGGCGGGTAGCCGATAACCGACTCTAGAGTGCCTGAAGCCGGTGGCATCTTTGCGGTAAGGATTTGCTCTTTGCCGGCCCGCTCGACGGTAAGGCTGATTGATTGGCCGGGGAGCACGTCCTTCAGTTGAGTGATTGCCTTCTCCCATGTGCCGGTCCTAACGCCGTTGACTGCGACAATCCGGTCGCCTGGCTGAACGCCTGAAGCGCCGGTGTCCTTTTGCGGAATTGCCGCCACTTGCGCCGGCTGCCGGAGGTAAGGATCCGCGGGGAGACCAACAAGCCAAAAAATTCCCCAAAAAACGACAAAGGCCAGAATGATGTTCATCGTGGGGCCGGCCACAGCGATAATCATGCGCACCCAGCGCGGCTTCGAAAGGAACTCATAATCAGCGCCGGTGCGCTCTTCCACCGGATTGTCGCCCGCCATGCGCACGTAACCGCCGAAGGGCAGCGCGCTCAACCGGTAGTCGGTGTCGCCGCGTTTCACGCCGAATATGCGGGGTCCGAAGCCGAAAGAAAACACGTCCACACGAATGCCCGAAAGTTTTGCGGCGACGAAATGTCCCCATTCGTGGACGAATATCACGACGCCCAGGACGATGGTCACCGAGACGATGGCGATCACTGCGCTATGAAAGTTGGCCATGCTTGCCTCTATTTTAGTTCTTTCTGCGCTCGACTTCCAGTTGAGCGAGCCGCCGGGCTTCAGCGTCGGCGGCAAGTACGTCTTCTATCTTTTCAAACGCAGCACGCGGCATGCGTTCCAACACGCGCTCGATCACCGCGGCAATTCCCGGGAAAGGCAGCTTCCCGGCAAGAAATGCGGCTACCGCGATTTCGTCCGCCGCGTTTAACGCGCACGGCAGCGGTCCTCCCTGCCTCAGTGCTTCCTTCGCCAGTGCGAGGCACGGAAATTTTCGCGCCGGAACTTCTTCAAACTCCAGCTTGCGCAAAGTGGACCAGTCGAGAGCACAATCCTTCGACGGAACCCGCTCCGGATAGGTTAGCGCATAAAGGATGGGCATGCGCATATCCGTTGCGCCGAGTTGTGCCAGAATTGAACCATCAACAAATTCCACCATGGAATGAATGGTGGACTGCGGATGAATCACTACTTGAATCTGGTCCAGACCCACATCGAAAAGCCACCGCGCCTCGATGACTTCGAATCCTTTATTCATCAGCGTGGCGGAATCAATGGTGATGCGCTGACCCATCTTCCAATTAGGATGCGCCAGGGCTTGCTTGGGGGTTGCTTTCGCGATTTTTGCCAGAGCTGTAGTGCGGAACGGACCGCCGGAAGCAGTGAGGATGAGCCGCTTGACTTCGCTGCGCTGACCCGCGCGCAAGCATTGGTGGATGGCGTTGTGCTCGCTGTCCACTGGAAGCAGGACCGTGCCGTGGCGCTTTACGGCAGCCATCACCACTTCTCCGGCGGCCACCAGGACTTCTTTGTTCGCCAACGCGATTTGCTTTCCCTGCTCTATGGCTTTATACGTGGCGGGAAGGCCGACGACGCCCACTGCGGCCGAAACAACCATTTCCGCGTCGGGATGCGTGGCGACGCGTTCGATTCCTTCGGCGCCAAAGAGTATTTCGAAACCGGGCTGCGCGGCCTCCCTGCGCCCATGGTGCTTCTTCAAAGTGGCGCAGAGTTCGCGCGCGCCGGATTCCGTGGCGACCGAAACCACTTGCGGGCGATACTTCGCCACTTGTTCGGCAACCAGAGCAATATTCGATCCCGCAGCCAGCGCTACGACTTCAAACCTCCCAGGGTGCGCGTCGATTACTTTGAAGCACTGGCGGCCGATGGAGCCTGTGGAGCCGAGAATCGCGATCTTTTTCATCAGGCTCTAGTTTATCGGCGTTTGCGAGAATATGCGAATGCGGAGTGAGCCCGCTTTCCGGATGCCGCCTTGATGGATAACCGGCGTTAGCGCGTCAATGCGCTGACTCGTCCAGGAGTTGCTTTAGATAGGACTGCCAGACAACGGCCCAGGTGTGCGTGCCGTGGCCGTGAGTTTGGTCGCTGATAGGAAGCAAAATAAACGTTCCATTCTTCAGCCGCTTGCTTTCCTTTTCGGCAATGCCGAGTTCTGGCGGATTTATAAAGTCGTCGGCAGAGTTGATCCACATCACAGGCGCCGTAATCTTTTCCAGTTGCGGCGATGGATCATAGTTGCGCGAAGCGTTCACCTGGTAGAGCAGATCGTTCGCGTCCAATGCCGCGGCGCGCTTTTCCGCATCTTCCGCATACTTGTCCGCGGCATCGCGAGTGGGCAGAGTCTTCTGCATCAAGAGGGGCGCGCTTCCCGCAATTACCAGGAAATCTTCGGCGGTGAGCAGAGCCTGCTTCGGCTCTTCTTTGTATTCGCCACCAGTCCAGGCCGGGTCGTCGCGAATTGCATCCATTAACATTTTGCGCCAGACGCGGTTGCGGCCCGCGATTTGCACGGGCAGGCACGCCAGGGGCATCAAGGCGTCCATGAAGTCCGGATAGGTCTCCCCCCAAACGAACGAGTGCATGCACCCCATGGAAGTGCCGAGAATCAATCGCAAATGTTGCACGCCCAAGCCCTCGGTGACGAGAAGATGCTGCGCGGCCACCATGTCGTCGTAGTCGTAGGCGGGGAAATGAGCGTGCATGCCGTCGCTCGGCTTCGAAGATTTCCCGTGGCCGATCCCGTCCGGCAAAATAATGAAGTATTTGTTGATGTCGAGCAATTGTCCGGGACCATAGAGTTCTCCGGCGAACTGCGCGACCAGGAATTGTTGGCCCGATCCGCCGGTTCCGTGCAGGATGAGGACCGCGTTTTTTATTCGACCCTGAGCATCCCGCTCTGGCTTCCCCAAAGTCTTGTAGTGCAAGCGCAGCTCCGGAAGTTCTTCGCCCGATTTGAACTTGAAGTTGTGCGCGACATAGTCGCCTTCCGTCGCCGGATACTGGGAGGGCGTCTGCGCACACAGGCTTGCCGAGGCAAGAAATGCAACGGCGACCAACGAAACTACGCGTGCGGAAAGAGTCATGTTCTGCTCCTCTTTGGCTCTCNNCCCTCATCGAAAAGGCGACCGATCAAGGTGACGCCGTGGGGAACGCGGCGCGGCGGCGAAAATTTCGGCAGCGGCCTGCTTGGATCCGGCGCCCAGTCGCTGCGCGCCTGGGACACTTCGACAAAACCCGCGCGCAATGTCAGAGACGGATGACCGGTAAAGTTGGTGATGGTCAACATTTCGTCACGCAACGAGGGTACCAGGAGAAGGTCTACTTCCGAGAATACCCGGGCCATTTCTTCGGCCACTTTGCGCCGCAACCGGTCAGCCTGCACAAAGTCCACCGCCGAGAGAAATCGGGCTTGCCGGAAAAGGTTGGGCCACGCGTCGAACGTTTGAACCTTAAGCTGGTCCAGACCGTGACTCAATGTGAGCTCCTCAAACGCAGCGGCACCTTCGGCGAAGAGAATCAGGTCGAGCGAGTCATACGGCCAGTTGGGAATAGATACCTCAACGGGAATCATGCCAACTTTTTTTACCGTTTCCAAAGCGGCGCGGTCAACATCGGTTGCGGGATTGTGATTCATCCAATCCGGGAAGTAGCCGACACGCAGCCCCTGGACGGAAGCACCTGCGTCGAAATCAAGCTTGCTAGGGACGCTCGACACGTCGGCCGCATCAGGGCCGGAAATGGCATGTAGTACGAGCATGGTGTCTTCCACGCTGCGCGCCATGGGGCCGAGCTTGTCGAGTGACCAGCAGAGCGTCATCGCGCCGGTTCGTGCTACTCGGCCATAGGTTGGCCGCAATCCGGTTACACCGCAACGCATCGACGGAGAAACTATGCTGCCGCCGGTCTCGCTGCCGATAGAAAAGCCCACCAGGCCGGCCGCAGTGGCGGCACCAGGCCCCGCGCTCGATCCGGAAGAGCCTTCCTCCAACAGCCACGGATTCATCGTCTGGCCGCCGAACCAAACGTCGTTGAGCGCTAGCGAGCCCAAGCTAAGCTTAGCTACGAGCACCGCCCCGGCCTCATTCAGGCGCTGCACTACGGCAGCATCCTTGACTGGGACGCGGTTCCTGAAAGGCTCAGCCCCGTACGTGGTAGGAATTCCGGCGGTATCCAGAAGATCCTTGCCGCCCCAGGGAATGCCATGCAGAGGACCGCGATACTTCCCCGCGGCGATCTCCTGGTCGGCCCGTTTCGCTTGCGCCAGAGCCAATTCCGGCGTGACCGTGATAACGCAGCGCAGTTCNNTAAGCTTTCGCTGTTCGACCCAACGCGAGAGTTGCGTCAGCGGAGCGAAGGCAATGTCTTCATCCTTTGCAGGGAGTGGTCCCGGATCGGCATGGCTGCGGATAAATCGATCGTGGGCAGGGCCCGCCTTTTGCCCGGGCAGCACCGGATTCCAGAGCGAGTACGGTGCGAGTCCCGGTTCCAGCTCCACTTTGTGCGGCCCGGTGCGTCGCTCGTAAAGCGGCGCCATGCTGACGCGCCAACTGCTCGCTGCCAAGGCGCGCTCTGCTTCGTTCAATTCCACCTGTACGAGCTTTTCTGCTTCGCCAAACGTGGCAGGCGACACCTGCGGTCCCATGGGGCGCGCCGTGCCAAATGCGGGAGGCGCTCCGGCCGGCAGACCAGGTTGCTGTTCCTGGCCAAGACAGGGAGTGGCTGCGGCCAATGGAGTAGCTGCCGCCAGCAGACCGAGAGATGTCTCGGTCAAGAATTCTCTTCGCGATTTTGACATGCCTTCCTCCGTACGGCTTGGTGGCGGGGCCTCGAACCGAAAGCGTATTTAATTTGAATGCTCCGGCGAGGAGAAGGCCCATACCGCCGCCGGCGCGGACATTCCTGCAGCTCGTTTTGTGGTCAACGTGCCATCGCGATCCATTGATAAAGAATCCATACGACCGGGGCGGCGAGGATGAGACTGTCGATGCGATCGAGGACGCCCCCGTGGCCTGGGAGCAAGCCTCCGGAGTCTTTCACCGCGGCGCCGCGCTTGTAGGCCGACTCGATCAAATCGCCCATTTGGCCGGCGATGTTCGCGAGTCCCGCGATCACCATCAAGGTGACTTCGTCCATGTGCATCCAGCGCGCAAAAAAGACCGCCACAAGCAGCGAGCCCAGTATGTTGCCTAACGCGCCCTCCCACGTTTTCTTGGGGCTGAGCGCCGGAGCCATTGGAACGCGGCCAAATCCGCGGCCCACAAAATACGCGAGCATGTCGCCCGCCCAAACAAGACAGAGCGCGAAAAGCACGAGCTGCCGTCCGGTGTGTTCGATCTCGTTCAAGCGAATCAGGTAACTAAAGGGGAGAGCAATGAACAAAAGTCCTGTGGCGCTGACGGCGATGGAAGGCAGCACTTCGTGCAGCGGGCGGCGCGTGAGAAGTCCGATAGAAACACAGCCGAAAACAAAGACGAGTAGTATGGCCTCCACTGAGAATACGCCGCCTACTGCGTTTCGAACCAGTGAGACGCCCTCGCTAATCGTGCGCGTCTCCAAAAACCCCTGCGAATATTGCGCGTAAAAAACCCCGGCGACGCATACCATCGTCCACTTTTGATAGCCGACCAACCCCACGCGATTCGCGAGGGCAAAAAATTCAACGAGGGCAAGTATGGCAACAATAGCGGCCAGAGCAGCGAGTAGCGCGGGCGGTCCCCACCAAACTAACGCGACAACCACGGGAATCAGCACAACGGCGGTTAAAATGCGCAGGAGCATTCGGCGTCAGCCTCGTCCCCGCGCTGCGGAACGTTTTGCCATCTTGCCTGAATCGCCCGGCTCCGGCGCCGAGTTTAGGCCGCCGTAGCGGCGTTCGCGCTTTTGAAAATCAACAAGCGCTTCCAGCAAGCGAGCGCGTGAAAAATCGGGCCACAGCGTTTCCGTAACGTAAATTTCGGCATAAGCGATCTGCCACAGCAGAAAATTGCTTACGCGCATTTCCCCGCTGGTGCGAATCAGCAGATCCGGATCGGGCAGCCCGGCGGTATAAAGATGTTCGGAAACCGTCTGCTCGTCCGCCTGAAAGGCCGAGAGGCCGTTTGAGCGAACGTGTTCGAGCATGGCGTTGAATGCGTCCACCAGTTCGGCGCGCCCGCCGTAATTCAGCGCGACGACCAGTTTCATGCCCGTGTTACGCGCCGTCATGCGCATCCCGTACTCGATGTCCTTACGCACGCCGTCGGGGAGCTGTTCCGAGCGGCCGATGATCAGCAGGCGGATATTATTCTTGTGGATGGCCGGCAGCTCGCGCTTCAAGTACTCGCGCAGCAGGCGCATCAGAAAATCCACTTCCGCTTGCGGACGCCGCCAGTTTTCCAGCGAGAAAGCGTAGAGGGTGAGGTAAGGCAGCTTCAAGCGCGCGCAGGACTCGATAATTTCTCGCGCAGCTTTGACGCCTGCGCGATGCCCGGCCACGCGCGGCAAATGCCTGTGCTGCGCCCAGCGACCGTTGCCGTCCATGATGACGGCGAGGTGCTGCGGTAGCCGCTTCAGGTCGAGATTATCGAGGAGGGTCGCTTCCTCGGCGTTCGCAGGCTTCAACAGTTCGCTTGCTTTCACTAAGATTCACTCGAAGGAGACAGCCAGAAAAACTAGCACACGCAGGGGACACACGCAAGGCAACGTAAGACCAGAAGGCTAGAAGAAATGGTGGCGAAGCAAAGCGCCGGACAATCCGGTAGCCGCGGGCTCGAAGATGGAAGTGTAAATCAGGACGAGCGTCAGAATGATCATGATGATGCTGGCGGTCCAGGCCACCACGTTGAAACCCCAAGAGTTGGTGTGCTCGCCCATTAAATCGCGGCGGTTGATCAGTATCAGAATGAAAATCAAGACGATGGGCAGCCAGATACCGTTCCCCACTTGCGAATAAATCAAGATTTTCCACAACGGCGCTTTGGGGAACAGAACGATACCCGCGCCAACCACGATGAGTGTCGTATAGAGCGAATAAAACGCGGGAGCTTCTTTAAACTTGCGATCGATTCCCGCCTCAAAGCCCAGGCCTTCGCAGATAACGTGTGCCGTCGAAAGCGGCAGAATCGAGGCCGCGAATAACGATGCATTCAACAGTCCGAACGCGAAAAGTCCGCCGGCCCACTTCCCTGCCAGCGGAACCAGAGCTTGCGCCGCCTCTTTGGCGCTGGAAATACTGGTCAGGCCATGGACGTTCAAAGTCGCGGCGCAGCAGACAATAATAAAAAAGACGATCACCATGCAGGAGATGCTGCCTACCAGCACGTCCATACGCGCATGCTTGTACTGTCGCGGGCCGACGCGTTTTTCCACAAAGCCGGCCTGAAGATAAAAAAACTGCCAGGGAGCAATGGTCGTCCCCACCAACCCGGTCAGCATTAGAAGGTAGGGAGCATTCATGTGAAGGGACGGCACGACGAGTTCGTGGGCCGCGTACAGCCAGTCGGGCTTCGCTAAGAACGCCGATAGCACGTAAGAAAGATAAAAGGCGCAAGCGACGAGAAAGATTTTTTCCACGATGCGATAGCTTCCGTAAATCACAAGCAGCCAAACGGCAATCGCCGCCAACGGGACGGAAATATAGCGGCTGACGTGCATCACCTCCGACGCTTCCGCCACGCCCGAAAATTCGGCGACGGTATTGAAGAGGTCAACGAACAGGGCTGCAACCATCACGAAAAACGTGGAGCGGAATCCAAATTCTTCGCGAATCAGGTCGGAGAGGCCTTTCCCGGTGACCACCCCCATACGCGCGCACATTTCCTCGCTGACGTACAGTGCGATGGTCATAGGAATCAGCGACCACAGGAGCGTGTAGCCGAATTGCGCGCCCGCTTGCGAGTAGGTGCTGATCCCGCCGGCGTCGTTATCCACGTTTGAAGTGATAAGCCCCGGGCCCACGACCGCCAGGAACAGGGCCATGCGCTTGCGCCAGAAGTGCGAGCGGCGATTAAAATCCGTGCCGCGCTTCTTCCACGCTCCCCACGCGTTCGTTAAGGTGGCCCAGGTGTCCATCGCTTCGTCTCTAGCGCTCCGCTTGCCACTCTATTTTCAGACTTTTGCTTGTAGCCTGTTCACTACGTCGTCCACGGTAATTGCGCCGATGGGATGTTTAAGGTCGTTAACCACAGTGAGGCTCCGCAAGTTGTATTTATCGAACAGTTCGAAAACTTCTTTATCCTTCGTATCCGGCGCGACAAAAAGGAGCGGCTGAAAAATCAGTTCGGCCATGCGCTGTTCGGTTTCAGCCAGGAGTAGCCGGCCGATTGGAACCGTTCCGGCAAGCGCGGAATCGCGATTGATCAGCACCACGTTGTCCACTTGATCGATGCCAATCTCGTGGAAGCGAATGTAATCCACCACCTCTCCCCGCGTGGCGTCTTCGCCCACCACGATGATTTCGGTGGTCATCATACCGCCGGCGGAATCTTCGCCGAATTTCATGAGTTGTTCCACCGCGCTGGCTTCGCGATCTTCCATTTCGTGCAAAAGCTCTTTTGATTTGTCAGGTTCCAGGCTCGCAATCAGGTCCGCGGCCTCGTCCGGATTCATTTCCTCCATGATGTCCGCGGCGCGTTCCGGATCGAGTTTTTCCACCACTTGCGTTTGCAGCCGCTTGTCGAGTTCGGCGATGGTCTCGGCAGCACTTTCTTCGTCAAGGGAAGCGATAATCGTCTGCCGCTCGTCGGGAGACAACTGCTCCATAATGTCCGCCAAATCGGCCGGATGCAGCGCCGCGAGTTTTTCGCTCGACAGGCGCAATTTCACCCGGCGGAGCGGATCCGGCTCGACTATATTGACGAACTCCCACTGGATTTTTCGCGGTGGCAATTTGGATTGAATCCTTCGAATCGCCCGGGGCGGAACAATTCCCTGCAACAGCCGGCGCACCGCGCCAGCTAGCCCCACATCCACCTGCGTAATGCGCAGCTCCGTGTTTCCATTGGTTTGGGTATCCGCGAGATCGATGTCGTTCACGCGCACAACCTTGCGCCCGTTCGTGTCGATTATTTGCTGGTCCAACAAATCCTTTCCCATGGCCAGGTAGCTCTCGTTCGGCTGGTACAGGTCAAGATCCGATTCATCAGTGGTAAGCGCGATGCGGCCTGGGGTGATCTGACCGATCTGGTCGTAGCGAGCTATCAATGGCCGGTACTGGCCGCGGCTGAGAAGAAGTTTGGATACCCGGTTGGGCTGATCGCCGGGCTCGACGAACATCTCTTTCACGCGGCCCACAAAATTCCCGTGTGAGTCATACGTCTCGGCCCCTAGCAGTTCTGTTGCGTGAAGCATGGTGACTCCTTCAGCGGCTTCCGCCTTCCTCCGCTTACAAGTGCAAGGCGTAGCCCAATACCAATAAAAAATGCCCGAAGCCAGCATCCCAACCGGCTTCGGGCACAAAGAAAATCCCCTAAGCTAGTTTAGGCCTGGCTTCGTCTTCCTGTTCGTGCGTGCGCCGAACGGTTCAAAGGCACCCATAGCAGAGGCGCGGCGCGCCCTGTGTAAGACTACAAGCTGGAGAAAGCTGCGACTCCGCCTGCCCCGTTTTGGGACTCCGGCAAGGACGCTACTCCATGGCTCCGAATTGGACTTCATCTCTGCCATTTCGATGCGCGAGTGCTCGTTTCGACTACTAAATGCAGACGATAACTTTGTCAAGCGAAGAGTGAAGTATTAGCGAGATTTTTGCGAGTTGAATACCATATTTCGAGGAGTGCGCTTCAAACGGCGGCAATCGGCAGCGTATAGATCCCAATACGTCGCGCGGATATGGTCCTTCGCGGAGTATCCCAGCCTCAGAGCGGTTCGTCGAATAGCCGACGGACTGCCTTCGAGCTCGAGAAAGGTTCCGATTGGCGTCTCGTCCAGGTCCAGATGGAGTCCGCCAAGGCGGAAGCTGGTCCGGTACTTTTCGTATTTAAAACCCGCGCGCAAACCGAGGTCTTGGAGCACCTGAGGCTGAAGCCCCCTCTTTCCGACCGCCAACTCGGTCTCCAGGCGCTCCTTGTATGGCAGATTCTTCCGGGAGCGGGATCGAGTGGGAGGCGGTGCCTTAGCGGTCAAAATCGTCGTTCGCAGGCCGCCGCGGGAGCCATTGCCGGGTGCCGGAGTCTGTGTACGCAGTCGCAACAAACGGCCGTGTCGCCAAAAGCTTGAATCTGGAGTATCGAAGAGCGTGTTCTGTTCGAGGGTTCGACCGCGCGGCACCGCACCCATCTTCCGTATGTGACGCAGTACCGCGCGAAGGTTTGAAACGCGGAGCTTGATTTCGATTTCGCGCTTGGTTTTTATTTTTGCGGCCACACCTGAGTATAAACGCTCCTTAATTGTTTATCCCCATTTGCGTCAGAAAATACGCGTAATCGAAAGCTGCTTCATGCAGCCGATCGTAACGCCCCGATGCTCCGCCATGGCCTGCGGGGCTCATATTCGTTTTCAGAATCAAAATATTGTGGTCGGTTCGGAGAGCGCGCATCTTGGCAACATACTTAGCAGGCTCCCAGTACATCACCTGGCTGTCATTGAAGGAGGTCCTCACAAGCATATTGGGATATGCCTTGGCCTCGATGTTGTCGTAGGGCGAATAGGTCAGCATGTAATCAAACGCCGGCTTTTCCTTCGGATTGCCCCACTCCTCGAACTCGCCGACGGTCAGAGGCAGAGATTCATCCAGCATGGTGTTCATCACGTCCACAAAGGGAACGCCAACCAAAGCCGCGTGGAACAAATCCGGCCGCATATTCAGAACCGCGCCCATCAGCAGGCCGCCGGCGCTTCGCCCTTCGATCACCAAGCGGTCTTTCGAACCGTACCCTTGGGCCAAAAGGTATTCGGCAGAGGCGATGAAGTCGGTAAAAGTGTTTTTCTTGTGCATCATGCGGCCGTCATCGTGCCAAGCTTTCCCCATCTCCCCACCGCCGCGAATATGGGCCACCGACACCACGACGCCACGATCGACCATGCTGAAAATATCAGGATCGAAGCCGATGTCATACGAATCGCCGTAAGAACCGTAGCCGGTCAGATAGATGGGACCTTTGCCGTCCAGGATCGCGCCTTTCAGATGAACTAACGAGATCGGTATCTTCACGCCATCGGATGCCGTGGCGTAAATCTGCTCCACCTGGTATCGCGTGTGGTCGTAGCCGCCCGGTACTTCCTTCTGCTTCAGCAAAGTGGAACTGCCGCTCGCCAAGTCATACTCAAAAATAGATCGCGGAGTAATAAACGACTGGTAGGAGTACAAGAATTTGTTGGTGTCGTATTCGAGATTGGCGTACGGATAGGTCTCGTAAGCGGGCTCGGGAAATTCGATGCGTCGCGATTCCCCGGTTTGCAAGTTGGTCGCGCGAATCTGCGGCAATCCCTGCTCCCGTTCGTAGGAGATGTAGTAATTCTTGAAGAAATCGGTGCCGTCCAGCATCACATCGGTGCGATTCGGAACGACTTCCTGCCAATTTTTGATGCCGGGATCCGCGACCGGCGCCTTCACCAGGCGAAAATTGCGTCCGGTGTCGTTCACGCGAATATAAAAGAAATCGCCATTGTGATCGGGATAGTACTCGACGCCTTGTTTGCGAGGTTCCAGCAATTTCCACTCCGCCATGGGCTGACCGGCGGGAATGTAACGCGCCTCGCTGGTGGTGTGGCTTTCGGACAAGAGCAGCAGGTAGGCTTTGCTGCGCGTCTTCTCCGTTTCGATATCAAACTTTTCGTCTTTTTCTTCATAGACCAGAGTGCCGGGGCCGCTGGTGCCAACGGTGTGGCGATACATTTGATAGGACCGCTTGGAAACCTCGTCTTCGATCGTATAAAAGAGGGTCTTGTTGTCATTTGCCCAGGCCACGGAATCGACGCGTTCGGCGTGGTCCACCAGGATTTTCCCTGTACGCAAATCCTTCACCGCCAGCGTGAATTGGCGGAATCCGGTGTTGTCCGTGGTGTAAGCCAGCAGGTTCCCGTCGTCGCTGACGTCGAATGCGCCCAGGGACATAAAGGCCTGCCCCTTGGCGAGTTCATTTACATCCAGCACAATCTCTTCCGGAGCGTCCAAGCTGCCTTTTTTGCGACAACGAATTCCATACTGCTTTCCGGCTTCGGTTCGTGAATAATAAAAATAGCCGCCCTCCTTGTAGGGGACTTCCACATCGGTTTCCTTGATCCGGCTCAACATTTCTTCGTAAAGCTTCTTCTGCAGCGGTTCGGTCGGCTTCATCACCGCGTCGGTGTAAACATTTTCGGCTTGCAGATACGCTTTCACGTCGGGATTTTTCTTATCACGCAGCCAGTAGTAGTTGTCCACGAGCTTGCGGCCATTGATCTCGGTAACTTTGGGCTCTTTCTTCGCGACAGGAGGCGCGGGGAGCGGAGAAGACGTGTCGGCTGCGGGAAGGACTAACACCGAGCCAAGGAGCACTAAACCGAGGGCCAGAAGNNTGATGAATCCGGCAGGAACGTGTTGCCAAACGCGTGGGTCAGCCAGATAATCGCTTACCTGCTCGGCCCTGCTGCGCCCGTCTGGAGCAGAGCCTGCTTTCATGACCGAACCTACAACTCCATTGATGCGGCAGTACCACGCGCTCAAGAAGCAGCATCCGGCTGCCCTGCTGCTGTTCCGTCTGGGGGATTTCTACGAACTCTTTTTCGAAGACGCGGTGGTAGCTTCGCGCATTCTGCAGATCACGCTCACCGCGCGCAACAAAGAAAAAGGCGATGCCATTCCCATGTGCGGCGTGCCCTACCACGCAGCGGAAAATTACATCGCACGCTTGATTCGAGCCGGGCACAAAGTGGCCATCTGCGAGCAGATGGAACAGCCGGGCCCCGGCAAGAACCTTGTGCGCCGGGAGATTGTCCGCGTGCTGACGCCTGGAACGGCAAGCGGCGCGGGCCTCCTCGAGCCGAAAGAGAATAATTATCTCGCCGCGGTGGCGCGAAATGGGTTTGTTGGCGCGGGACACTTGGCGCTGGGAGCCGCGGCGTCGGGCTCGCCTCAACGTACATCCCAAAGCAAAGCAGCAGTCGAGCCATTAATCGGGCTCGCATTCGTCGATCTTTCCACCGGCGAATTTCGCACCACGGAGTTTTCAGGCGAGAAAGCGGAAGCACGCCTGCGCGATGAACTCGGCATTCTGCGCCCGCGCGAAATTCTCTTGCCGCGTCCGGTCAGTTTGTTCCCCGCCGCGATTCCCACGGAAATGGACGGTCTCGGCGCAGTCGAAACGCGGCTCGATGAATGGGTTTTCAAAACCGATTATGCAGAGCGCGTCCTGGAAGAGCATTTCCGCGTCGTCGCGCTGGAAGGATTTGGTTTGGTCGATCACCCACAAGCCACCGCGGCAGCAGGCGCCATCGTGCATTACTTGAAGGAAACATCAGCGATCGGTGGGCGCAAGCCCGAAGACCGAGCGGCGATTCCTTCGCAGCGCCCCTCCGGCACCGGGCTTGAGCATCTCGATCGCCTTTCTTATTACGAGCAGCAAGAGGCTATGATTCTGGATTCGGTCACCGTGCGAAACCTTGAATTGGTCGAGCCTGCTGCCGGTGACGATCCTTCCGCAACACTCCTCAAGGCTATCGACCAGACCTGCACTGGAATGGGAGCTAGGCTTTTACGCCGCTGGATTTTGCGTCCGGAAATTTCACTTTCGGAGATTAACGACCGCCTCGATGCCGTCGGCGAATTAAAGTCGCAGACGATCGTGCGGGAGGAGTTGCACAAGGAGCTCGAAGGGATTCTCGACCTCGAGCGGCTCACCAGCCGAGTCACGCTTGGGGTCGCGACTCCTCGCGACTTGCTGGCTCTTCGACAATCGCTCGATAAACTTCCAGTGCTCCGAGCGCTGCTCGATCTGCCGTATGGGCCGAAAGCGAGCGGCGGGCAACAATCTGGCGTCACCAGCGCCCGCTTGTCCGGGCTTCGCGAGCAATTGGACGAGCTTGCCGACGTGCGCGGAAAAATCGCGAGTGGCATCGCCGACGATCCGCCAGCTATGGCATCTGACCCAGGCATCATTCGACGCGGTTTCAACGCGGAACTTGACGAATTGCGCGATATCACCACTCTGGGCCGGCAAATTATCGCGTCCATGGAAGAACGCGAGCGCAAGCGCACGGGAATCGGCTCGCTGAAGATCCGCTATAACCAGGTGTTCGGCTTTTACATCGAAATTTCGAAGGCCAACCTGCATCTGGCTCCGGCGGACTACGACAGAAAGCAAACCCTGGTGAATGCCGAACGCTTCACTTCGGCTGAATTGAAGGAACACGAGCAGAAGGTGCTTTCGGCTGAAGAACGCATTCAGGAAATTGAGCGGCGGCTCTACAGCGAAATTCTCGAGACGATTGCTCGGGAAGCGGCGCGTTTGCGGGAAACTTCCGCGGCCACCGCACAGCTCGACGTGCTCGTAAATCTCTCACGCCTGGCCGCCCTGCGGAATTACACACGGCCCGAGTTCACCGAAACCGCCGTGCCGCGCAACAGCATTCGAAAAGGAGCAGGCGCCACGGCGGAGACAGATTTGAGAGAACCGTCGCGCGGCATTCTGATGATTGCCGGCGGCCGGCATCCTGTGATCGAAACTTTACTGCAAGAGCGCGGCGAGCGATTTGTACCCAATGATTTGTATCTGGACGACAGAACCCAGTTTCTTTTGGTGATAACGGGTCCCAACATGGGAGGCAAGTCCACCTATCTTCGACAAGCCGCTCTGATATCGATTCTGGCCCAAATGGGATCGTTCGTTCCGGCCGCGCAGGCGAAACTCCCGCTTCTGGATCGCATCTTTACGCGCATTGGGGCTTCGGACAACTTGGCCCGCGGCCGTTCGACATTCCTGGTGGAAATGAGCGAGGTGGCCGCAATCCTCAACACCGCAACTCCGGCCAGTCTCGTTTTGCTCGATGAAGT
>PLZZ01000200.1:17644-18140 GCA_003153585.1 Acidobacteriota bacterium
GAAATTGTTTTTCTAAGGCGCGTCGAACCCGGCAGCGCCAACAAAAGCTACGGAATCGAGGTTGCGCGCTTGGCCGGATTGCCGACTGATGTAATAGCTCGGGCGCGAGAAATTCTCCGTCGCCACGAACAAAAAGAGGACAAATTAACGGAAGAGCTCTCGCCCGGCGCGGGCGCCGGGAAGGCAGCCTCGCTGCCGCATCAAACTAGTTTTACCGCTATCGACGAATCCGTGCTCGAATCTTTGCGCGACGCGGATTTAAACAAGCTCACGCCGCTCGAAGCGATGGTCCTGCTGGCCGCGCTGCAAAAACAGCTTTCATGACCACGCGAAAGAAATCGATGTTGGTGCTGGGCATGATGTCCGGAACGTCCGCTGACGGCATCGATGTGGCGCTGGCGCGCATTTCCGGCCGCGTGCCGAAACTTTCGGTGACGCTCGAAGGTCATCATCACGCCGCCTTCCCGGTTCCGGTGCGCAAAGCGATTCTCCGTTT
>PLZZ01000076.1 GCA_003153585.1 Acidobacteriota bacterium
CACACCTGATGAACATCGCTATCGATATCGATCGTGGGCCGCCAGGTCAAGCCGCCGTCGGTTGAACGCGGAATTCCGCCCACGTGGACATTAGCCAGCAGCACGCCGCCATCGCAGGTCGCCGCCATGGAACGAATTCCAAGCGGCGGCCCCATGCGCTTGCCGTCAACAATCGCCGATCCCGCGTACCACTTGTCGCGGCCCGCTACGGCGTCAAAACCCGTCAAGCATTGCAGCGCGCCGTCCGGATCAACGCGCAGGATACGCGCGTCGTCGGTTCCAACAAACACAACGTCTCCAATTGGCACGCAGCAGGAAAGCTCCAATTCGCTTTTTGCTAGCGCCGTCCACTCGCCATCAGAGGATCGCCGGCAGAGCGAATGCCCGCCGACAATCGCAAGCACTCCTCCACGTCCATCGCCCACCAGACCGCGAACCGATTGATTGGCGAGTTCTTGACGGACCATTTCCCCCGTGATGCTAAATAGCCCGTTCTCCCACGTCGCTACCAGAATAGAAGGGGTTGGCGTCAAAGCAGATCCTATCGGCGCAAAGCCATGTGAACTTTCCGAAGTAATTGTGCAACGAAATGAGCCCTGCTCCTAGGAGAACCCGGATGCTCGCCGCAATGCCACAGATTTGGCCGCCTTGCATCGCGGCCCGCTGAGGTATATCTTTCTCGCCAGACGACGGCTCGAAACGGAAATTCTGGAGAATTGAATATGCGCTTGCGTTTGGGATACCTTGCACTGAGTACGGTCTTGGCCTTCGGCATTGCCGGCTGCGGCGGAGCATCCGAACCTAGCGAAGCTCAAATGAAGGACGGCATGTAGTACGCCCTCAATCACCCGCCGGGCGTGAAGAACTCCGATCCCATCAAGATCACTTTTTTCAAGAAGGAAGCTTGCGACAATCCCACTCCGCAAGGTTTCCACTGCACCTTCACCGTGACAGTCACTTCCGCGAACGCCTTCGCGCAGATGTTCAACAATGTGACTAGCGGCGAGTTCTACAAGGACAAAGATTCAGGCAAGTGGATGATGCGGCCGCCNNAGCCAAACGATCAAACAAATAATCAATATTGTTCCGACTATCCCGTATCCAAACATTCGCAGCCTCCTATTTCTTCTTCCCTATTTTTATATTAGGGAATTTGCGCCGAACTGCCGCTACCACAGCCCGGTGTTCCGGCTTTCCCGAACTCCTCGCCAACGCATCGCGTGCGTGAGCGGCGTCCGGGATCGGATATTTTCTCGTGCCTTTTTCCACGAAGCTCGATTTCGGAAGCTTTTTTCGCTTGGCCGCCGTTAGTTTAGCCATCTCGATATTCTCCTCGTCACACTCTTCAAAATTCTTGCGGATCGGCGCCGGTTAAGCGTTCGACGCGCTAAAAGCTTGCTTCACTCTGGGCCTTGAAAGGTACGCCAGCATCCAGATAGCCGTCGCCACCACCAATAGATGGCAAACCAGCGATGGGCCCATTGGAATCAAAACGTATCTCCGCAAAGCAACCAGGCTGATCACCGTCAACGCCGTACCCACGCCAATCGTCGCCATCGACGCGCTCCACGCCCATTCCTGCAAATTGAACACCGCCATCGCCAGGCCTGCGGCTACTCCCGCCAGAATCAGCAGCGAAAATCCGCCGCCAAGTGCCATGCCGGTGATCGCAGCGGACACCGCATCCGCTGAGACTGCGTCGGTTATACCCATCGCTGCAATGAAGAAGGAAGCAAAACAGCCTAGCGCCAGGATCGCCGCTACGCCGACCATCAAAATCGCGATGAGCGTCACGCCTGTAGGACGTTTCATTGCTTTACGCCGCCCTTGGAAAATTCCCTAAGACCACCCGCATCATATTCCGTTTCGGGCCGTGCGGCATCGGGTCCATCCGGTAGTTCCCCGCCCTGGTTCCTGTAGGTGCGGACATTAAGAGGGGTCTCTACAGCTAACACGGTATCGTGCGGTTTTGACCCTTGTGTTAAAAAATCGTCAGGGCCAGGTTATTTCGCCCTCGGCTATGGGCCAAAATTCAAATGGTTAAGACCGTTCTGGTGGCGGACGACAATCCAATAATCCGCAAGATTCTTTGCCGGATCTTTGAAGCCGAAAAGGACTACGATCTTTGCGCTGAAGCGGAGAACGGCGAAGAAGCCCTGCGCCTTGCCAAACAATGCAAACCGGACTTAATCATTCTCGATTTATCCATGCCGGTCATGAACGGCATGGACGCGGCTCGCGAATTGAAGCGGATTATGCCGCAAGTTCCCATAATTCTCTTTACTCTTTACGCCGACACTGTGGCGCACCATTTGTTAAAGAAGAATGCGCCCGTCGATCTGGTTGTGGCAAAGTCCGATGCCGCAAACATCATAAGCCATGTCCGCTCGTTGGTTGCTGCGTAGTAACTCTGTCTAGTCCGGGCCAACCTAGTTTTTCAGTCTTTATCGTCAGCATCTTGCGAGCGGCTTGGTCCATCGCGGCACGTTCTTTCGCACCGGCTCCCGTTCCATTCAACTGTTGCGCCCGGAAAAATATCGCTTGTTCAACGGCCAGGACAAGTTCGGTCAACTTCTGGGTATCAGACTCCGTAAGCATCTCCTGATACAGCTTTTGCCACGACGGCATAGAGCCTCCGTGCCGCTCATCCACCCGCGCTATCTTTCTCACCGTTTCCAGCGGGACCTGCTCGAAATGCGTTTTGTGTTTCGACCTCACAATCCCCTCCCTTCCAGCACCGTCAACGTAACAGGCCGGAATTCNNCTTGACATCTATTTTACGATTAGGCTACGATAAGGTCACGTTAGTTTAATGATTCGAGTACGGGAGGATCGCATGGCCGGCTCACGAACCAAAGCTGCTTCCGCGCACTTCAAGACTATGGTGCAGTCCGACGTCCCGCAAGGCCGCAACGGAAAGCACAAGGAGATCGTCTCCATCATCCTCGACGACCTCGACCAATTGAAGGCCGGCGCCGCGATCAAGGTGCCCTTGGCAGAATTGGACGCCTCGAAAGAAAAGGTGCGTTCCGCGCTGAATCGCGCAACCCGCAAAGCCGGGCGCAAAGTCGCCACCGCCACCGACGCCACTTTCTTGTACGTTTGGAACGAAAGCGCGTAGCCCATCCCCCTTCCCACCACTCCCAGGTTGGAAACCTGACTTACCGCATACGGCGCCCTTCCCGCGAAACCGGAGAGCCCGCAGCCCGCGCAGATTACGCATAAGCAACAGCTTGCCGTCTAACGCCTCTGTGCCCGGCGCGGGCCGGATAAAATTCAAGGATGAAAATAAAACTATGGTGGATCATCGCGGCGATATCGCTTGTTACCATAGCTGGCTACGTCATCCCCAACCTGAAATACTGGTTCCCTTCCACCCACGCCGCTTCAGAGCCTGCTCGCGAAGAACAGGCCACTCCCGATGCAACCGTGAACACCATGTTTCAAATGACCGATCAGGGAGGCGCGTCGGACAACCCCAAAGAGGTGCTAGACGACCGCCTCGATTACGGACACATGCTTCAAGGCAAGGACGCCATGACCCCGGAGGAGCAAAAGTTTGCGAGCTTGTTTTTAGACAACCAGCGCAGCGCCTCAATTTATGTTGCTATGCGCTCGGCCTTGGCAAAATCAGCGAGCATCACGGCAAGCAACGTAACCGGTGACTCCGCCGTCGTCAGTGTGGCTTTGCAGATTTTTCCCGATAAGGGCTCCGATTGGGTCAACGACACCTGCACGGTCGAACTGAAAAAACGAGGCGCCAACTGGTACGTGGACGAACTAAAAACTCCGCGATTGCCGGACGGAATCTACCACGCCTTCAAGCAGCGCTTGGGCTAGCCGGTCCTCGCCGATCGCTCATCAGCTAGTCGACCGTAGCTCCCGGACCGGCCTTTCGTAGCGCCGGTTTACCCTGAGGAACGAACGGGTTTACCCTGAGCTATGCGAAGGGCGTCCTGCTTGCCCTGNNCTTGCCCTGAGGAACGAAGGGCTGGCTCTTTCCGATCTCTCTCGCAACACTCTACCGCACCGGCAAACTTCGAAACACCGTTCCCATTCTCGAATTCCGTTCCCGAATTAGAGCTCTTTCTCCGGCCGCGCTTCTTCCAACCCCAACCCTTTCCACGCCAGCGAAGCTGGCCACTCAAATGCTCGCACCTGTACTTTGACCAATAGAGATATGTTTCCTCTTAGAATCCTCTTGATCGAGAACGATCCTGCCACCGCCGGCAAGATTCGTGCGGCGCTGGCCGATGCCGAGAGCGGGCCATTTGAACTGGAGCGCGTCAAGCTGCTTTCTGAAGCCCTTGGGCGCCTGAGTAAAAAAGAAACTGCTGCTGTCCTGCTAGATTTGTCCCTGCCCGATAGTCACGGCATTGCAACGTTTGAGAAGCTCTTCGAGGCCGCCCCCGACGTTCCGATCCTCATTCTCGGCGGAGACGCCGCGGCAGCCCAGGCCAAGTACGCCGTGGGCCGCGGTGCGCAGGATTATCTCCTGCCCAATCACCTCGATAGTTATTCGCTGCCGCGCGCGCTGCGTAACGCCATTGATCGCAAAGCGGTCGAGGATGCGCTGTATGTGGAAAAAGAGCGCGCCCTGGTCACTCTCAATTCCATTGGTGATGGCGTTCTGTGTACCAACATTTCCGGCAACGTCACCTATCTCAATCTCGTCGCGGAAAAGTTGCTCGGATGGACGCGCGAAGATGCCACCGGCCGGCCTCTCAGTGAAGTCTTCCGAATTCTCGACGCCGCTACGCGCCAGCCCGCCAAGGACCCCCTGGAGATGGCCGTCGAGCAGAACAGGGTCGTTGGACTCACTGTGAATTGCGTCCTCATTCGGCGCGATGGATCGGAGTTCGCCATTGAAGATTCCGCCGCGCCGATTCACGACCGCGCGGGCCGCGTCATCGGAGCCGTCATCGTCTTCCACGACGTCAGCGAAGCGCGTGCTATGTCCATACAAATGTCCTTTTCCGCGCAGCACGATATCGTTACCAATCTGCCAAACCGTCTGCTGCTCAACGACCGCATCAGCCAATCCATTGCCTTGGCTCGACGCCAAAGCAGGCCCATTGCCATGCTCTTTCTGGATTTGGACCACTTCAAGGAGGTCAATGATTCTCTGGGCCACGCTGCCGGCGACAAACTCCTTCAATCCGTTTCTAAATGCCTAATCGGTTGCGTGCGCGGTTCAGACACCGTCAGCCGCCAGGGCGGAGATGAATTCGCCATCCTGCTTACCGAAATATCGCACGCGGATGATGCCGCCATCTGCGCCCAAAAAATCCTGCTCGCTCTCAACGAAGAGCATTGCATCCAGGATCGCGGCCTGCGTATCAACGGCAGCATCGGCATCAGCATCTATCCCCAAGACGGAGAAGACGCCGAAACGCTAATCAAGAATGCCGACATGGCCATGTACCACGCCAAAGAACGCGGCCGCAGCAATTTCCAATTCTTTGCGCCGGAGATGAATACGAAGGCCGTAGCGCGCCGAACTTTGGAAACCGGTCTGCAACGCGCTCTGAAGCAAGGAGAGTTCGTCCTGCATTATCAACCCAGGGTGAATCTGGCGACTGCCGAGATTACGGGAGTCGAAGCCCTCATACGTTGGCAGCAGCCTGAACAGG
>PLZZ01000095.1:0-1325 GCA_003153585.1 Acidobacteriota bacterium
GCGTTGGGCGACCGTATCGGCAAACGCGGTTTGCTTGCCCTCGGCTATCTGACGGGAGCGGTCACCTATGCAGGTTTCATTTTTGCGACGCCGACGATTGCAGTGCTCGCTATTTTGTTTGGCCTCGAGGGAGTGCATGCGGCCATGCAGCAGTCGCTCGAAAAATCGATGGCCGCGGAATTACTTCCCGCGAAAGCGCGCGGTTCGGGATTTGGTGTGCTGGCTACGGTGAACGGAATCGGCGATTTGGTATCGAGCATCGCGGTGGGTGTGCTGTGGTCAAGTGTGGGCCCCAACGCAGGCTTTCTTTATGCCGGAATTTTCACTTTGGCTGGAGCGCTGCTGATTTATTTCTTTACCGGGCGGGTGCGCTGAGCGCGGCGGCTTCCCACTGTTTTGGAACGAGTTCGCGGAGCGGGCTGGCAGCGCGGACAAAAATAGCTGCTGCGGCCCGCCACGATGATGCGCCGGATCGCCGTTCCGCAGCGAGAACACTTCTTTCCTTCGCGTCCGTACGCGCGATGGCGAATCTGAAATTCTCCCGGCTGGCCTTCAGCATCCACATAATCTGAAATTGACGATCCGCCTAAACGAATTGCTTCGTTCAGCACCCGGCGGACGACTCCGTGAAGGCGATGTATTTCCTGGTCATTCAAATTTGCGCCGAGCCGCCGGGGATGGATGCGGGCACGCCATAGGCTTTCATCCGTATAGATATTGCCCATTCCGCGCAGGACGCGCTGATCGAGCAGCAGCGCTTTGATGTGCGCGCGGCGCGAGCGAAATCTCGTACGAAATTCTTCCTCCGTCGCTTCCAGAGGATCGAGGCCCAGCTTACCAAGAACGCTTTCGTGCGCCGTATTCGCGAGCATCGCCATCCGGCCAAAACGGCGAATATCCGTGTAACGAAGCTCGCGGCCGTCGTCGAGCGCGAGAAACACATGCGTGTGCGGCGCGACGGGAACTTCCGGCGGGCACGTTACGATCTGCCCCGTCATGCCGAGATGAATCAGAAAAGATGATTCATGCTTGCGTCCGTTCGCGGATTCAAGCTCAACGACGATAAATTTACCGTGGCGCCGCACGGCGACGATGCGGCTGCCGGGAAGCTGCAATTCGAGCGCGGCAGGATCATCGATGAAATCCGTCTTGCCCAGCCGCACGTTCAAAATGCGCCTGCCAGGCAACACCGCTCGCAGGCCGCGAACGACTGTCTCGACTTCAGGTAACTCCGGCATCTTTCTATTCTACGCCGGAGGAAGCAGCGCGAAAACGCGAACCGGCCCACCGGAGCCGCCTTCGAGTTTTATCGGCGCTGCGATCAG
>PLZZ01000095.1:1343-6917 GCA_003153585.1 Acidobacteriota bacterium
GAAAATCCCGGGAAATGCATCACTTTGTTTTCGTCCATGTTGCGGTAGCGCGCTTGATCGGGCCAGCGCGAGGCCCAGCCGGTGCGAATCATCACAACCGCGCCGGATGGAATGCGTCCATGCGCAGCCTCCCATTTTTCGACGCGCGCCGTGCTCAGGCGGTAGTCCGGATCTTTGCTCGTTTCCTCGCGCACATCAATCACCACGGCCGGGCCGAAGAAATGTGCCACAGGAATTTGATCCAGCGTAAATTTTCCCGGAGGAAAGTGCGCCGGCGCGTCCATATGCGTGCCGTAGTGTTCCAGCATCCAGAAACTGCGAGCCAGGTAACCATCTTTTTCCGGGGTGGCGACAATTTGCGCTTCGAACGTTTTCTCGTCGCCGGGCCAAGCCGGCAATTTACCGTTGATCGCATACGTCATGTCTACAATACGGGTTGAACCGGTTGTGGCGCCGCGCAATAAATCTTCGGGCCCGGCTGTTTTGTTTTTCTGGCCAAAAGTTTGCGGGGCTGTCGCGTGCAACATGATCGCCAGAGGAAAAGCAGCAGCCAACGATAAGATGAATGAAATGAACTTTCCTTTTCGCATTGGAAAACCCTCCTGTGGAAGCGGAAGCTAATCCGAAGCTTCTTCGAAGCGCCGCGTATCGCGTCAGGGCAAAGGAATGCCGGGGGAAGCCACGATGCCGGCCATGCGCAGGATCTCGGCATATTCTTCGTCGGTGAGCGGGCAGATAGTGAGGCGCGTATTCTTCAGAAATTTTATTTTGCGCAGCAAACGATTTTCGCGCAGCTCAACCAGCGTCACTTGGCGAGGCAGCCGCTCGATCGCGCGCAAATCCATCACCATCTTTTTCGAATCGTGATCGTGCGGGTCGGGATAGGGATCGCGGCTCACTTCCGCCAGCGCGTACACCGCATGCTCCGCCTTGCCGTGGTAGCAAAGCGCGCGGTCGCCTCGCTGAACCTGCTTTAGTTGGCGCAGCGCGTCAGGGCGGTTCCCGGCGTGCCGCCACATTTCCTTGCCCTTCACGAAGAGAGTATCCCAGTGATAAACGCGAGGGTCTACGGCGAGCAGCCAGCGTTTTGGTTTGGAGGGAGGTTGTGTCATCCGTCAAAAAGTGCCGCGCGCAATATACACGGAAAGGTATGCAAAATGGATAACTTTATTGGCGGAATTTTTGGGGTAGGCACGGAACCAGTAAAGTTGCGCCTAAGTCCAGCCTTAGCCTACATCTACGAAGATATCGTCGCCGCGGACTTCCACCCCATAGGTCTCACAGGCAACGGCAGGGTTGGTGACCAGCTTTCCCGTGGTGACGTCGTACTGCCACCCGTGCCACGGGCAAGTGACGATCTGCCCGTGAAGCTCGCCCTGGCCCAATGGCCCTCCACGATGGAGGCATAAGTTATTGATGGCAAACAGCTTACCGTCAACGTTGGCTAGAGCAAAGGTCTTCCCGTCAATCTGAAACTCGCGAATCATTCCGGGTGGGACCTCGTCCTTCTTCGCTGTGCGCAGAAACGCCATTGGTTGGCCCTCTAGTGGATTTAGCGCGGTTGCGGCGACTGGGCAACCATCACGCCGCTCTTGAATTCCTCGACCATCTCAGGCTGCAAACGGACTTCCGTAGGCCGCTTGGCCAGCGACATCAGGTCAATCTTGTCCTGGAGCTTCAGGAGCGCGTAGAACAGGGCCTCAGGCCTCGGCGGGCAGCCAATCACGTACACGTCCACCGGAACGATGCGGTCCACGCCCTGGAGCACCGAGTACACGTTGAACGGGCCGCCTACGCTCGAACACGCGCCCATCGAGATGCACCACTTCGGCTCGGGCATCTGCTCCCACACGCGCTTCAGCACCGGCGACATTTTCAGCGTCACCGTGCCGGCTACGATCATCAAGTCTGCCTGCCGCGGCGACGGCCTGAAGACCTCCGCGCCGAATCGCGCAATGTCAAAGCGCGAGGTAGTCGAAGCAATCATTTCGATGGCGCAGCACGCCAGGCCAAACGTCAGCGGCCAAATCGCGCTCTTGCGCGCCCAATTGAAAACGTAATCCACCGTCGAAAGGACGTAGCTGCGTTCAAACCGATTGTCTATAACTCCCATGCGCCTATTCTACCTCACGACTCTCTCTTGCAAAGACGCGAAGTATATCCGCGCAACTCCGCACAGTCAAACCGAGACACGCTGTCATCCTACCGCGCAAATCACTAGCGATTCTTCCACAATCTCCCACGTTACCAGTTGAGTAAAACCTTTCTCTTTGCAAAGACGCGCCTGTGTCCTGCTCGCATTGCTCTGTTACTCTTGCGGTTGAACCGAAGTCGTAGTCACGCGCGTATCCGGTCGCGGCGGTTTTGATGTAGCTCGGGTCTTTAGACCCGAGGCCTTGGGACGCCCGATGCCCTCAACCTCTGATTACAAGACCAAACAAGACGAGCTGCAAATCCTCATCAATTCGCGCACTCCTATCATCACCGTCGAAACCAGCGAAGAAGACAGGCTCGAAAAACTCCTGCTGGCCGTAGCAACGCAAATGGCCGTCCCGTTCTACACTTGGAGCGTCACCACCGGCCTGAAAAAATTTACCGGTGCCGCGCTATACAACTCCGACGAGCCTGAAAAGGCGCTTGCAAACATCGCCACCATCACCGGCGACGCGATTTTCCTGCTCAAGGATTTTGCGCGCTATTGCGAAAACGACCACATCAGCCGCCGCCTTCGCGACTTGGCCGCTAATTTTTGTACTGCCCGCCGGTCGATCGTCATTTCCGCCGCTTCGTTGGCATTGCCTCCGGAGTTGAAGTGCGAGTCCGCGGCTTTTCAGTTTGGCCTGCCCGGCACGGACGAAATGCTCGGCGTCATAAACCAAGTCCTGGTGGAAGCCAACCGGGAGTTGCGCGTTTCGGTCAGCCTCGACGCCAATGATATTTCGCAACTGGCGCGAAATCTGTTGGGCTTGACCCAAGACGAAGCCGCGCGCACGCTCCGCAAATGCCTGCTCGCGCACGGAAAGGCGGACGCGGAATTGCTTTCGGCGGTACTCGACGCTAAGAACGCCATTTTACGCTCCGATGGACTGCTCGAAACCGTACGGCGCGATTCATCATTTACCGATGTCGCCGGCTTGAAACATCTGCGCGAATGGGTCGATAAGCGACGCAGCGCTTTGACAACCGAAGGGCGCCGGTTCGGACTTGTTCCGCCCAAAGGCGTTCTGATCACTGGCGTGCAGGGATGCGGGAAAAGCCTCGCGGCGCGCGCCATCGCTGGAGAATGGGGCATCGAACTGGCCCGATTAGACGCTGGACGTCTCTACGACAAATACGTTGGCGAGAGCGAAAAGCGCCTGCGCAACACGCTGGAGCTTGCACAGGAACTCGCGCCCGTCGTGCTGTGGATCGACGAGATAGAAAAAGCCTTCGCTTCAGCCGGAACCAGCGGCGACGCCGACGCGGGTTTGTCGCAACGTCTGCTCGCCACTTTTCTCACCTGGATGCAGGAACGCGAGCCCGGCGTGTTCCTGGCCGCCACTTCGAACAACATCACCGCGCTTCCTCCCGAAATGCTGCGCAAAGGCCGCTTCGACGAAATTTTCTTTGTCGATCTCCCTACCGCAGATGTGCGCGCAGCCCTGTTTGCCCTGTACCTTAAGAAAAACTCGCGGAACCCAGCACTCTTTGACTTGCCGAAGCTCGCTGCCGCGACCGAAGGTTTTTCAGGAGCCGAGATCGAACAGGCGGTCGCCGCAGGTCTGTACACCGCGTTCGACCGAAAACAGCAGCTCTCGACCGAGATCTTGTTGGCGGAAGCTAAAGGCACTCAGCCTCTCAGCGTCACTCGCGCTGAAGATGTCGAGGCCATCAGAGATTGGGCCAAATCCCGCGCGGTTCCCGCGGACTGAGCGGAAGGCTGGACGAATCTGTTTCCACTTTATGGGACTTCGATCAGGACGAGCGACATGTCGTCGGCGGCCGGGCCACTGCGCCAGGCTTCGATTCGATTCAGGATCTGGCTCTTCATTTCAGGCAGCGGCAACTTCGAAGCCTCCCGGACCATTTCACTGAAGCCGTCGACGCCGAGCATATCTCTGTGCTTGTTGAAAGTTTCGGTGAAACCGTCGGTGTAAATCACCACGCGATCGCCTGGTCGCACCGAAATCTCTATCGCCGCTTCGTTGTCCACGGCGTCATCCAGCAAGCCGAGGACTGCGCTGCGCGATTCAAGCAGCCGCGGCGTCTCTCCCGGCTGAACGATCATCGCGGGCGGATGGCCGGCGCCGGCGAATTCCAGGCTGCGGTCTTCGTAATTCAGGCGCGCGGCCACCATGGTGAAGAAGAACACTGAGCTGCCGAGATTCCCTTTCACGAACGTATTGAGGTGTTTCATCATCGCGCCGAGTCCGATGCCGCGCTCTATTTGAGACATGGTCTCGGTGTAAATACGGTTTGCGACGAGCGCTGAACCGATGCCATGCCCCGAGACGTCGCAGACCATCAGGCTGAGCTCGCCTCCGCGCGGCGCAACCAGCCCAAAATCTCCGCCAATCGTGCGCACCGGTTGATAAAACGTCTCGACAGAGACTTTGCCCCAGGTCAATCGGCTGGGCGCGAGACTCTGCTGTACGCGCGCCGCGAGCAATAAATCTTCCTCAATCTCTCGATGGCGCTGTTCGAGCTCGGCATTGGCTTCGCGTAGGGCATTTTCGGCCCGCTTCTGTTCCGTGATATCCGTGGTGGTGATCACCGCAAACTTGTTGCCATCGGGATCTTCGATTCGCTGCGCAGTTATCAGCACCGGCAATTTTTCGCCGCCTTTTTGCGGCAGGAAAAACTCATGCTGGCTGTGCCCTTCCGCCTGTCTTTTCTCGATGCGCTTCTCCAGCACGGCGGCATCTTCGGGTGCATACAATTCGGTGACCGGGCGCCCCAGAAGCTCTTCCGCCGGAAGGCCCATCATCTTCAGGAAAAGTCGGTTTGCGAAGACGATTCGGTTGCGATCGTCATTGATGATTACGCCCTGGTTCAAAGTCTCCAGAACGCATTTCATTTCGTCGATCCACTTATGCTGCGAGTCGTTCAAAGCATTCTCCGTGCCGCGCGGGTTCTGACTAATCTCGCTGCACTATTCGATGCAAACATACCGCGCCTCGCTCCAAGTTTATTGGCGGCTGACACATCAAATAGGCTCAGCGCCCGGCCAAGACTCACTTTGTGCCGTAAATCAGGAGGGCGCCGATGGCACGGAAAGCGGCCAGCTCTTTTGCGTCGCGGAACCAGCGGCCGGTGTAAACGTCAGGGGTGGGTGTGGGATCTGGGAGCAGACGATGGCCGACATTCGCGAAACCGGCGTCGCTAAACATTTTTTTCCATTCGTCGGCGGAAAGCAGATGCGTGGGGACGGCAAGTTTTTCGCCCCACTGGTGGCAATACGGGTTGTCGCGNNGTGAAAAAATTCGCTTCCCAGGGAATTTCGTTCACTTCACCGACGACGAAAACCAGGTTCGCGAGATCGACGCTGGCGCGGCGCGCGTGATGAATCATCTCGTCGGAAATGTCCATGCCGAC
>PLZZ01000204.1 GCA_003153585.1 Acidobacteriota bacterium
GTGACGTATCACGACACGAAAATCAATATCGTGGACACGCCGGGGCACAGCGATTTCGGCGGAGAAGTGGAACGCGCGCTGCGCATGGTGGACGGAGTGCTGCTGCTGGTGGACGCGAGCGAAGGGCCGCTGCCGCAGACGCGTTACGTGCTGCAGAAGGCGCTGGCGGCGAAGCTGCCTCCGATTATCGTGCTGAATAAAATCGATCGGGCGGACGCGCGGCCGGCGGCGGTGTTGGATGAGATTTACGACCTCTTCATCGACCTGGACGCGACCGAAGACCAGCTGGATTTTCCGGTGCTGTACACAAACGCGAAGACGGGCGTGGCGCATCGCGTGGTGGGCGACTCGTCCACAAACCTGCAGCCGCTATTTGAAACGATTGTGGCTTCCACTCCTCCGCCTTCGGGGGATGCCTCGGCAGTGCTGCAGATTCAGGTGACGAATCTGGATTACAGCGACTATCTCGGGCGGCTGGCGATTGCGCGCGTGTTTTCAGGAACGCTGAAGCGCGGCACGGAAGTGGGCATCGCGAAACTTTCGGGCGTGATTCAGCCGACGAAGATTACGAAATTATTCACGTTCCGCGGACTGGAACGCGATGAAGCGGAAGAAGTGGCGGCGGGAGACATCTGCGCCATCGCGGGCGTGGAAGGAATTCAAATCGGCGAAAGCATTACGGACCTGCTGAATCCGGCGCCGCTCGAGCCGCTTTTGATCGACGAGCCGACGTTGACCATGGTTTTTACGGTGAACACTTCGCCGTTTGCGGGGCGCGAAGGGCAATACGTGACTTCGCGGGACCTGCGCGCGCGGCTGGACCGCGAATTGCTGACCAACGTTTCGCTGCGGATTGAAGATATGGGCGCGACGGATTCGTTTCGCGTGCTGGCGCGGGGCGAACTGCAGCTTGCCATTTTGATCGAGACGATGCGGCGCGAAGGCTACGAGCTGATGGTGGGCAAGCCGGAAATCGTGGTGCGCACGGAAAACGGAAAGCGCGTGGAGCCGCTGGAAGTGCTGATCGTGGATTGTCCGGAAACGTTTATCGGCATCGTGATGGAAACGCTGGGAACGCGGCGCGGCGAAATGACAAAGATGGTGAACCATCATTCGGGACGCGTGCGCATGGAGTTTCGGATTCCGTCGCGCGGGCTGATTGGGTTGCGCGGGCAATTGCTGACGGATACGCGCGGGACGTCGCTGATTCACTCAATGCTCGATGGCTGGACGGATTACGCGGGGGACATGGCTTCGCGGCTGACGGGCGCGCTGGTGAGCGACCGCGCGGGCGTTTCGACGGCTTATGCGGTGTGGGGAATTCAGGAGCGCGGCGAAATGTTTGTGGGGCCGAGCCTGGAAGTGTATGAAGGAATGATCGTGGGCGAGAATGCGCGCGAAGACGACATGAACGTCAACATTACGAAAGAAAAGAAGCAGACGAATATGCGCTCGTCGAGCGCGGACGAGGCCATTCGGCTGATCCCGCCGCGCGAGTTGACGCTGGAAAAAGCCATCGAATTTATTTCGGATGACGAGTTTGTGGAAGTCACGCCGAAATCCATCCGGCTGCGGAAGAAAGTTCTCGACGCAAAGAAACGCCCGAAACGCTGGCAGGAGATCAAAGCCAGCGCCGANNCGGAAGTGTTCGTTAGCGGGATGGGGGATTCCCACGAGCGGGCAAACGGGGCCTTTTCATACTTGCAAATTCCCTCTAATTGAAACATTATAAGGCACTTATCATCGCGGTGAGACCGGAATTCAATTTGCGATGTATATAGCAGAGGTTGGTGGCTTTGGACATTGCGCGCCCAGAAGTCAAAAGACAAAAAAAGATCCGCCGGACGATCTATATAGCGATCGCGGTGGTTCTGATTCCGCTGGTGACGTACGCGCTTTCGCGATTGAAGCCGGCGGCGCCCAGTGTGGACAGCGCGACGGTGTGGACGGACACGGTGAAACGCGGGCCGATGCTGCGCGATGTCCGCGGACTGGGTACTTTGGTGCCGGAAACCATTCGTTTGATTCCGGCAGCGACCGACGGACAAATTGTGCAGCGCAATCTGCTTGCTGGGACTCCGCTGAAAGCTGACACGATCATTTTGGAATTGAGCAATCCTGAATTGCAGCAGGCGGCGCTGGATGCGGAGTATCAGATGAAAGGCGCGGAAGCGAATCTGGAACAGACCAAAGCGCTGCTTCAGAACCAGCTAATGGACAAACGCACGCAAGCTGCAGCGCTGAGTTCCGCGTATCACACGGCGGTGCTGGATCGAGACACAAACAAGCAGCTCGCCGACAACGGCCTGGTGTCGGACTTGATTTACAAGAAATCGCAAGTCGTGGCGGAGGAGCTTGCCAAGCAGGATGATTTGGCTCAAAAGGAAGTGGAGACATTTTCGAACTCAATCGCTTCGCAGGTAGCCGTTCAGCAGGCGAGCTTGGATGAAAAGCGAGCGATGTACGCGCTGAAAAAATCGCAATTGGATCAGCTAAAAGTTCGTCCCGGTATCGATGGGGTGCTGCAAGAGCTGGATGTGGAAGTGGGGCAGAAAGTGACGCAGGGAACCGTGCTGGCGCGGGTGGCGCAGCCGACGCATTTGAAGGCGCAACTTAAGATCGCCGAGACGCAGGCGAAAGACATCACCATCGGACAAAAGGCTTCGGTGGATACACACAACGGAGTGATCGCCGGGCACGTGATGCGAATCGATCCGGCGGTGGTAAACGGAACGGTGACGGTGGACGTGGCGCTGGACGGCCCGCTGCCGCAAGGGGCTCGGCCGGACCTGAGCGTCGAGGGCACGGTTGAGATCGAGCGGCTGGCGGACGTGCTGTATGTCGGCCGGCCGGTGCATGGCGAGGCGAACAGCACGGTGGGCTTATTCAAAGTAGTGGACGACGGAGCGGCGGCGGTTCGAGTCCAAGTGCAGCTGGGTCGCACGTCGGTGAACACGGTGGAAATCGTGAAAGGGCTGCAAATCGGGGACAAAGTGATTTTGTCCGACATGTCGGCCTGGGACAATTACGATCGCGTGCAATTGAAGTAGTTAACGGAACATTTGAGAGCCCTGGGAACGTAACAACAGTTGGCTAGAGACTCGATAGGATAGGCGGAGGAGCAAGCATGGACGCGACAGCAAAATCAATGATTCGGTTGGAAGGCGTAACGAAAGTATTTTACACCGACGAGGTGGAGACGCACGCGCTCGGCGGAGTGCATCTGGATATCAAGAACGGCGAATTCCTTTCCATTGCAGGGCCCTCGGGATGCGGCAAATCAACGCTGCTCTCGATTCTCGGGTTGCTCGACTCGCCGACGGATGGAAACTACTGGATCAATACGCAGCCAGTGGCGAACCTTTCTCTTTCCGATCGCACGCGCATTCGGAACCGCGAAATCGGGTTCATATTTCAAGCGTTCAATTTGATAGGTGACCTGACGGTTTTCGAGAACGTGGAATTGCCGCTCACCTATCGCAGCATGGCTTCGGCGGAGCGCAAGAAGCGCGTGCAGGAAGTGCTCGAGCGCGTGGGAATGGCGCACCGCATGAAGCATTACCCTTCCCAACTTTCGGGCGGCCAGCAGCAGCGCGTAGCCGTGGCGCGCGCGCTGGTGGGTTCGCCTTCGATTCTGCTGGCGGACGAGCCGACCGGAAACTTGGACTCGAAGAACAGCGAAGCGGTGGTGGATTTGCTGCGGCAACTGCACCGCGAGGGCGCGACCATCTGCATGGTCACACACGACCCGCGCTACGCCAGCGTTGCGGACCGCACGATTCATCTTTTCGACGGACGCATCGTCGAGGAAACCGTCGGCACGCGCAGCGTGTCCGTGTAAGCCAGTTCGATCTCGCATTCTAGAAAATCATGCACGTGAAGCGGCCGAAAAGGTTTCGGAAGCATTGGCACGGGTGTGTACGAATGATCGGTAGCGGGCAATTCGCATCGATGGCTGTTTGCGCGGAGTGAAAAATGGGAATACTGCTGCAAGACATTCGCTACGGAGTCCGGGTGCTGCTGAAGAATCCGGGATTTACCGCGATTGCGGTGGTCACTTTGGCGCTTGGTATTGGCGCGAATACAGCGATATTCAGCGTGCTCGATTCCGTGCTGCTACGGAAGCTGCCGGTCGTTCACTCCGAACAGCTTGTGCTGCTGACCGACCCTGACTCGCACGGCCAATCGTTCGGCAGCGAGGGAGGAGATCGCTCCCTTCTCGCCTACTCGGAATTTGAATACCTGCGCGACCACAACGAAGTATTCTCCTCGGTCTTCGCGTCCGATAGCAGCCTGCCGGAGGTGCGAGCAACGCTCGGCGCTGCCCCCACCGGCGAAGCGAGCCAGGAAGAATCACTTCGTGTCCGGCTCGTTAGCGGAGATTATTTTTCCACTTTGGGAGTGACACCGGCGGCCGGCCGAATGTTCACCTCTGAAGTGGATCGTGCGCGCGGCGGCTCGCCATTTGCCGTGGCTAGTTATTCGTTCTGGAAGCGGNNCCGGACGTATGGATTCCGATGATGATGCAGGACGCCATCTATCCGGGACGCGATCTTTTGAGCCCATCGCAGGGCGAAGTAAACAAGCACATATGGCTGCAGGTGATTGCGCGACTCAAACCGAGCGTTACCCCAGAGCAAGCCAAGGCGAGCATCAACGTAGTCTTCCAACGGATGATTGAATCCAACTTAGGTTCAACGGTTAGTACAGAAGATCGCAAAGGATTTTTGGATCAGCGCATTAACGTTCAATCCGGCGCGCGAGGCTCCTCCACTCTTCACGAAGCATTCGCGGAACCGCTCAAAGTACTAATGGCCCTGGTCGGACTTGTATTGCTCATCGCTTGCGCCAACGTGGCGAACCTGTTGCTCGCGCGAGGCACGGGCAGGCAAAAAGAATTTGCGGTGCGGCTGGCTATTGGCGCGGGACGGGCCCGTTTGATTCGCCAACTCCTATCGGAAAGCTTATTGCTGGCACTCGCCGGAGCGGCCGCCGGAGTTCTGCTGGCGCAGTGGGCGGACACTCTTCTTCTGCGCATGGTTTCGCAGGGGTCGGAGAGGCCCGAGGCCATCCAAGTTAACTTGCGTTTCGATGCGCGCATGCTGGCTTTCACACTGGGAGTCGCGGTGCTGAGCGCGATACTCTTCGGTCTCATTCCGGCGCTGCGTGCGACGCGCCTCGATCTCTCGCCCATTCTGAAATCAACCGCAGGCGGGACAACCGGTGAAATCGGGAACCGCCGTCTGCCGGCCGGTAAAGTGCTTGTGATCGCGCAAGTGGCGATCTCGCTCATCCTCCTGGTTGCTGCCGGACTCTTTGTTCGCAGTCTTTCAAAGCTTAGCGAGGTGAATTTAGGCTACAAGCCTGAAAATCTGCTCTTGTTTCGGGTGGACGGCGCTCCCGGCGGCTATAAGGGCCCTGCAAATCTTCGCTTTCAACAAGAGCTGCTGGATAAATTCTCCAGCATCCCAGGAGTGCGCGCTGCGACGCTCTCGAGCAATGGGCTGTTCAGCCATTCAGAGTCCGGCGATCCGATTTCAGTGGAAGGCTACACGCCGAAGTCTGACGAGAAGCTAAGTTCTCGTATGGATCATGTCGGCCCCGGATATTTCTCCACCGTTGGGATTCCAATACTGCTTGGGCGAGAAATCGGAGTCCAAGACAGCGGTAATGGGCCTCGCGCCGCGGTCATAAACAAGAAGTTCGCGGAACGCTTTTTTGGCAAAACAAATCCCATCGGCAAGAAAGTCCAGGATATCTACCCGGGAAATCCGCAAGAGATGGAAATCGTAGGAGTAGCTGCCGACGCGAAGTACAACACATTGCGAGAGAAAACTCCCACGCGCATCTACGCGCCGTATTTCAATCCTATGTGGGAGCATTCCTACGCTATCTATGAAATCCGCACACTTGCGGATCCTGCGAGTATCAGCGCGGCGCTGCGGAAGGTGGTGCAGGAGACGAACTCCGCTCTTCCGCCAATTCAGGTCCATACCATGCCAGGGCTGGTGGACGATTCGCTTCAAACGGACCGGTTTATCGCGCGTCTTGCCGGCGCGTTCGGCTTGCTCGCGATGCTGCTGGCCAGCATCGGACTGTACGGCATCATGGCTTACACGGTGGCACGCCGCACTCGTGATATCGGAATTCGCATGGCGCTCGGCGCGCAGCCTGGCGGCGTTCTCTGGCTCGTGCTGCGCGAGACTTTGCTGCTGGTTCTTATCGGAGTCGCGGTGGGTTTGCCTTTGGCGTTCGGCGGAACTCGTTTGATAAAGAGCATGCTATTCGGTATGGGCATCGTGGACCCTGTCGCAATGATAGTCCCGGCGATAACGCTTGCCGCAGTTGCCGCGCTAGCGGGATTCCTGCCTGCGCGGCGGGCGATGCGCGTGGATCCGATGGTGGCACTGCGGTACGAGTAACGAGGAGAGAAAATGGGAACACTGCTGCAGGACATGCGATACGGGATCCGGATGCTGATGAAGAGTCCGGGATTCACGATTATTGCGGTGCTCACGCTGGCGCTGGGGATCGGCGCGAACACGGCGATCTTCTCGGTGGTGAATGCGGAATTGCTGCGGCCATTGCCGTTCCGCGATTCCGGGCGGCTTGTCAGCGTCGCGATGGCTAATTCGCGCACGCACTCCTCGAATGGCTCTGCTTCGTATCCCGATTTCGTGGATTGGCGGTCGCAAAATCAGGTCTTCGAGAAAATGGCCGTTTATACAGGCGCGACTTTCACGCTTACCGGCCAGGAACATCCGGCGCATTTGGAAGGCGTGAGCGTCTCCGCGGAAACGTTCGATTTACTAGGAGTTTCGCCGGAGCTGGGACGAACTTTTGAGCCGGGGGAAGACGAGCCGAATCATCACGTCGCCATCATCAGCGACCGGCTTTGGAAGCAACAGTTCGGCGGCGACCCTAGGATTATCGGCCGCGTGATTACGATCGACAACAGTGGATTCACCGTCGTCGGCGTGATGCCGGCTGGTTTTCAGTTTCCTCTTCAGCGAGAGCCGGAAATGATCTGGTCCACGATGTCGGCTCTACAGGAAAGTTCGGACAACAATCCTGCCATGACGCAGCAGCGAGGTGCGCATTTTCTCACTTGCATCGCCAGGCTCAAACCTGGAATTACTCTGCCGCAAGCGCAGGCGGCCATGGATGTGATCTCGGCCTCGCTGGGCAAGCAATATCCAGACACCAATAAGTACTTGGGAGTGCGGCTGAAATCGGAGCAGGAGCAGCTAACCGGCGCAATCCGGCCCGCGCTAGTGGTGATGATGATCGCAGTCGGCTTGGTGCTGCTGATCGCTTGCGTGAATGTGGCGAATCTTCTTCTGGCACGCGCTACAACGCGCGGCCGGGAGATCGCCATCCGCACGGCGATGGGCGCCGGCAGGACGCGAGTGGTGAGGCAGCTCTTGACTGAGAGTTTGCTGCTCGCACTTTTTGCTGGAGCATTGGGAACGGCGCTGGCGTCCTGGGGCAGCGACATTTTGGTACGTTTGAGTCCTGAGAGTCTTCCGCGCATCGGGGAGATTCACATGGATCGATGGGTGCTGGTGTTCACTGCGGGGTTGTCGCTACTCACCGGGATATTGTTTGGTCTGGCGCCGGCGCTGCAGGTGACCCGCTCGAATATCGTGGAGGCGTTAAAAGAAAGCTCGCTAAACACCACTGCAGGGCGCAGCCGGCATGGGCTGCGCAGTTCGCTCGTGATTGTAGAAATGGCGCTAGCGTTGGTTCTACTTGCCAGCGCGGGATTGCTAATCCGCAGCCTGATTCGGCTGCAGGAGGTGAATCCAGGTTTCGATCCGCACAACGTAATGACCGCGAGCGTGGACTTGCCGGACGCGAAATTCCCGGACCTAAAGAAGGCAGTCTTTTTCCGTGACCTCACCCAGAAACTGAAGGTTCTCCCCGGTGTGCAATCGGCTGCGGCGATTTTTCCGTTGCCCATGGGCGGAGATGAGATGCGCATAAGCTTTCAGATTGAAGGCCGGCCGGTGGCGAAAAGCGATGAGCCCGACACCTCCGTCCGCACGGTTACGCCCAATTATTTCGGCACCATGCGGATTCCACTGCTGCAAGGGAGGGATTTCACAGATGGTGACGACCTTGCCTCGACGCCTGTGGTGGTGGTGAATGAGGCATTCGCGCGGCAATTCTTTCCCGGTGAGAATCCGATCGGGAAGCACTTCAAGCCAGGAATATCGACGACCGGCAAAGCGCCGATGCGCGAAATCGTCGGCGTGGTCGGGAATGTGAAATTCGAGGATCTGAAAGCGGAATGGATGCCCGAATCCTATATTCCCTACGCGCAATTGCCATTCGGCTCAGTGACAATTGTTGTGCGCGCCGCAAAAGATCCTGAAGGACAGGCAAAGGCGATTGCGTCCGCGGTGCAGTCACTGGATAAGGACTTGCCCACGTATACTCCGAAGACGGTGGAGCAATATTTGAATGGGACGATTGCGGTGCCGCGCTTCAATACTTTTCTTCTGGCGATTTTCGCGGCGCTGGCGATGATTCTGACGGCGGTTGGCCTGTACGGCGTGATTTCCTATACGGTGGCCCAGCGCACGCATGAGATTGGCATACGGATGGCGCTGGGAGCACGCCCGGGCGACATGCTGCGATTGGTGGTACGCCAAGGAATGCGGCTTGCAGCATTTGGGGTAGGGCTTGGTTTGATTGCGGCATTCGGATTAACTCGGTTCCTTTCGAGTCTTCTTTTCG
>PLZZ01000097.1 GCA_003153585.1 Acidobacteriota bacterium
AATCTTCTCGAGTAGATTCTGCCAGGGCATCGGTCAGCGTTGGAGGAAGCACTTCCGGAATCTCCGTCAGAGTTGGCGGCAGACCTTTCGCGACAGCTTGATTCAAAATAGGCGCGGCGACGTGAGACGCGTCCTGGACCAGGAAATCATCTTGGATTTCGCTCGCCGATTCGGCCAGGACCGCGCCGGAGGGCATGCCATAAATGTCCGCCAAAGATTTTGATGTAACTTCGACTTCCACATTGCGTGGGGCATCTTCGCCAGCCACTGCTGAATTCCGCGCAACGAAAGCGTTGGGTTCCCGCGAACTGTCTGTGTGTTCTGCTGCGGTGTTCGCTGCGTGTATTGACGCGGCTTGAGGCGGTTCTATCCCGGCAGCCGAATCTTCCAGAAAATTCCTGATCAGGAATTCCTTCAGTTCTTCCTCGGAAGGTGGTTGCTCGCCAGGGCTCGCTCCCAGGCCTTCTTCCGCCAGAAGCTTCTCGGTCGCGGACACCTCGGCCGGCTCTTCCATTTGCGCCGTCGCCGCTTGCGCCCCGCCAGACGAGAAAAGCCGTTTGAAGATAGAAGCCATTGGAGAACCTATTGCCCCCGAGCAAAAGTCGCGAAGGACCGCGTTCGCCGCTTCCTTCGCTTTCCATTAATTTTAGACTGATTTAAGAATTGCCCCGACAATCCTATCGCGTACGTTTCCCAAATCTCTCCTGTACGGTAGAACAGCCGCCGGACAGCTGCCCGAGCGTCCTTTCGCTGAGTTTCAAGACAGGTGCAACCTGCTGCATCACACTCCAATCGCAGTGGCTCCGATCTGTGATTGGGTTTAAGAAACTGGGCTGCGCGGATGGCACTTTCCGCAGTATCCTTTACTTGTACCTGCTATCTTTTGGCGGTGCTGTGGGGAGGAACTGACCTTGGATGCTAAAGCGTCGCCTGCGCCCAAGGCGCAGACGCGGACCGAATCTGACAGCATGGGGAAAATTGAAGTCCCCGTGGACCGGTATTATGGCGCGCAGACCGCTCGCTCTTTGATCCATTTCGACATTGGGCGCGAAACCATGCCCCCCGAACTCATTCGCGCGTTTGGAGTCCTTAAAAAGGCTGCCGCGCTCGTAAACCGGGACTTCGGAAAGCTTTCCGCAGATAAGGCTCGGCTGATCGTGCAAGCCGCGGATGAAGTGATTGCCGGCAAACTCGACGAGCATTTTCCTCTTCACGTGTGGCAGACCGGCAGCGGCACCCAAACGAACATGAATGCCAATGAAGTGATCTCGAATCGCGCCATCGAAATAGCGGGTGGCGTGATGGGAAGCAAAAAGCCCATTCACCCCAACGATGACGTGAATATGTCGCAATCGTCGAACGATACGTTTCCTACCGCGATGCACATTGCCGCCGCTACCTGCGTGTCTGAAGTCTTGATCGCGGCGGTCAGCGAACTGCGGGATGCCATCGAGGCAAAGGCGCGCTCCTTTGCGAGTGTGGTGAAAATCGGACGCACACATCTGATGGATGCCACGCCTCTCACCGTTGGGCAGGAAATGTCAGGTTGGGTTAGCTTGCTGGATCGCGATGTTGACAGGCTCCAGGAAGTCCTTCCCGGCCTGTACGATCTCGCGATCGGCGGCACTGCCGTAGGCACCGGTCTGAATGCTCATCCTGAATTCGCGGAACGCGCCGCGAAGAAAATCGCGGAACTGACGGGCTTGCCTTTCCGGTCTCATCCTAACAAGTTTGCCGCTCTATCCGCGCATGACGAACTTGTTTTTGCCAGCGGTGCTCTGAAAACTCTGGCGGATTCGTTGATGAAAATCGCGAACGACATTCGCTGGCTGGCTTCCGGGCCGCGCGCCGGTTTCGGAGAGCTGGTGTTGCCGGAAAATGAGCCCGGGTCTTCCATCATGCCGGGGAAAGTCAATCCCACGCAGTCGGAAGCCGTCACCATGGTAGCCGTGCAAGTTTTCGGGAACGACGCCGCGATTGGCTTTGCCGGCTCGCAGGGAAATTTTCAGCTCAACGTTTTTAAGCCTGTGATCATTCACAATTTCCTGAACTCGGTGCGTCTGCTTTCCGACGCTTGCCGATCCTTCACGCGTCACTGCATCGTTGGGATGGAATTGGATCAGCAACGAATTGCGCAGAACGTTCAGAATTCACTGATGCTCGTCACCGCTCTGAGCCCCAAGGTGGGGTATGACAAAGCCGCCGAAATCGCACACAAAGCGCATCATGAGCATCTCAGCCTTCGCGAAGCTGCGCTAAAACTCGGGTATCTGACTGCGCAGGAGTTCGACGATCTCGTTCGCCCCGAAAAGATGACGCATCCGTAGTTCAACGCAAACTTTTTTCACCACGCGATACGAAAATCGCCGCTGCCATTCCGGGAAACATCCGGCATTAGTTTCACATCGGCACAGATTCGCATCGGCTTCCGGAAATTCTTAGCTTTTGATTACGATTTTCTTTGACACTCTTTCCGCGTTTCAATACATTCAATCTCCTCTCCGTATTTTTCGTGATTTCCCCTTCCGTAGGAGTACTCATGAACATTCTCATCGCTGAAAACGAATCCGCGCTTGTTGGCGTGCTGCAGCGGGGTTTCGAGGCCGAAAACTACGCGGTCGATGTTGCCGGTAGCGCGCATCAAGCAATTCCCATGCTGCAGGATCGCGAGTATCACACGGCGATTATCGATCTCGATCTTCCTCCCACCGAGGGCATCGCAATCTTGGAGTTCGTGCGCGAGAAATATCGGTACTTGCCCACCCTGGTTCTAACAAGTTGTGTACCGGTGGCGGACTGCGTCCAAGTCCTTGATACCGGAGCGGACGATCTGCTGCAGAAACCTTTTGCCTTTCCCGAATTGGCTGCGCGAGTGCGCGCAATTATGCGTCGCGGTAGTCGTCTCCCGGAAGTCGTTTTACGTGTGGAAGATTTGGAATTGAATCGCGTGAAACGCACTGCAAACCGCGGCGGCAGGGGAATTGTGCTGACGCCTCGGGAATTCTCTTTACTCGAATATTTGATGCAGCGAGACGGACAACGCGCGTCGCGAGCGGAGATCATCGAGCACGTCTGGAACCTTTCCGCCGGCACGGTAACCAACGTCGTCGATGTTTACATCAATTATTTGCGCAAGAAAATCGACACCAAGGAAGATTGCAAGCTGATCCACACGGTCCGGGGCGTCGGGTACAAGTTGCATTCCGGCGCGCACCCAAGCAAACGCTATACCGAAAGTTTATTAGTCGGGGCGGCTTCATGAACCCACGAGAAACCGCCGCGCTCGCAACAGCGGCTGCCGGCGACGTGACCGTGGGCGGCATTGACGTGCGGATTGAACCAGGGGCCCGTCCAAATTCACCACTGGATGAACCGCAGCGCGAGCAGCTCTTGCTGCGGCATTTGCCTCAGGTACATTTTATCGCGCGCCGCATTCATAACCGTCTGCCGCCGCAAGTCCTGCTGGAGGATCTTGTTCACGCCGGCGTGTTGGGATTATTGGACGCCATTAAGAAATACAATCCAGCGAAGAATGTTCAGCTTAAGTACTACGCCGAATTCCGAATTCGCGGCGCCATTCTCGATAGCCTCCGTCAAGTGGACTGGAGCCCGCGGACGCTTCGAAGCCAGGCTCGCCGCATGGAACAAGCCGTCCTCGATTGCAAGGGACGGCTTGGCCGCGATCCCAGCGAGACCGAGATTGCGGCAGCGCTCGAGATCAATCTCAGTCAGCTTCAGCGCCTTCTTTTTGATTTGCGTGGCCTCGATGTCGGGAGCTTGCAGCTCGATTCGGACTTGGTGGGAAACAGCGAGGTAGCGCTTCATGGCCGTGCGGGCAAGGACGAAGAGGATCCCTATCATCAAACTTTGCGCTTGGAAATGCAGGGTCTGCTAACAGGCGCCGTGGATCAATTGCCCGTTCGTGAACGCGAGGTCCTAGCGCTTTACCACTTCGCGGAGCTGACGATGAAAGAAGTCGGTGTGGCGATGGGGATTGGCGAATCGCGCGTCTCGCAGATTCATTCGAGCGCCATGGTCCATCTTCGCGCTCGTCTGTTCGCGCGGCTTCACCGGAATCCCGAACCGAAATGTATCCCGCTCCTTCCCGCTGAGCCGCAGCGAAAGTCCCTGATGCGCTCCGCGGCAGCGAATAGCCTCACGCAGAAGCTAGCTGGATAGCCGCGCGTACCGCAACAAAGAGTGGCCTGGGAGAATTACTGTTGATTCGGAACGGGCGCGGGAGCCGGGGATGGCGCGGGAGGCGCGTCCGGAGAGGCCGAAGAACCCGCGGTGATTTCACTCACAACCTTTGCGGCCAATTTCTTGCTGACAGGGCACGATGTGTCGTTTATACGGCATTGCGCGAGCGTAAGCCTGCATCCACAACTGCAACTCTCTGAATTTAACCGTTTCAGCGCGGCTTTTCTTAGTTCCGGTGACAATCCCGTAAAATCAACGTCCGGGAGCTCGGTTGCGAGAGCTGCGTTCTTTAGAAAAATTTGTCCCGTATCTTCAAATGTCTCGACCGTCGCTTCCACCGGCAGTCCGAGCAACGAACGCAACTCGGTCTCATACACAAAGGTTGGATACAATCCCACATGTTTCTGAACGATTTTTCCGTCGGTGTTCACCACGAAAGAAGTTGGAAGCGCGGGAACTCCGCCATATTCCGCCAGAATCTCCCGGCTGGCCATCACGATCGGGTAATTAACGCCTTCCTTTTCGGAAAATCTCTTTACCTGGCCGACTTCGTCGGGATCATCCATGGAAATTCCGATCACCTGCAAACGATCCTTATAACGAGTCTCCAGATCGATGAGCTCAGGAATTTCCTCACGACAGGGAGGGCACCAGGTGGCCCANNTGATGTCGCGTACAAGAAAAGCGGGAGCTGGCTGCGGGTTGCTCGCGAATCGAATGACACTCATGCGATCCGATTGCGCGGTGGGAGCATTTTTAACGGTAGTAACGACGCGCGCCGGTTCGAGGTGTGCGCGTGCATCGGGAATTCGGTGA
>PLZZ01000021.1 GCA_003153585.1 Acidobacteriota bacterium
ATTTCATTGATCCAACGCGCCATCGCTAAAAAAGATGCGCAGAAACTTGCCAGTTCCGCGCACGCGCTGAAAGGGTCCATCTCCATCTTCGGCGCGGCAAAAGCGGTTGCAATCGTGCGCAATCTCGAAGCCATGGGCCGCTCTGCCAATTTGCTCGATGCGGATTCGCAATTTCGCGCGCTCGAATTGGAATTCGCGCGCCTAAAACCGGAGCTTCTGGCCATCCACCGCACGCCGAAAAAACGACCCCGGACGAAACGAAAAACCAACCCAAAATCCCGGCGCGCGCGTTAGCTCGGCGTTCCCTCAAAACACGGCTGCTGACTAACGCGGCATGTTTTTCACGCCCGAACTTGCCCGTCGTGCCGCCCAGCGCCATACTTTAAGCATGAGGCTGGCCGCAGCACTCCGAACACGCGTGGCGCGCGGATCGTTTATCGCGCTGGTAACATTTCTCGCCGCCTTTTACGTGGCGCGCGCGGACGAGCTAAAGCTGAAAGACGGCAACACAGTCGTTGGCACAATCGTCGGATTCGAAGAACATTCCTTCAAGGTGAAGACGAGCTACGGTTTCGCCGAAGTGCAGAAAGATCAAGTCGTATCGATCGTGATTTCTCCCGTCGCAAAAAAGAAGGAGCTCGAGAAAAAACCCGATCCCAGCTCTGATGCGGCGGTCGCGCCGGATCCTGCTCCTACTAAAGTCACCAAACCGGCTCCGGCTAAGCCTGTAACTCCGCCCGCAAACAATTCGGCTGGCTTGCCGAACTCCTCGCCCAATGCTGCGAATAAGTCCGCGACGAACTCTGCGGTGCCTGGCCCAGCGGCTGCGAATTCGCCGGCTGCACCGCCGCCTGTTGCCCCAACTCCCGCGCCCGAACCCATGCGCGAAGAAGTGAACGGAAACACTTACGTGAACGATACCTACAGCTTCCGCATGTACAAGCCGCCGACCTGGGAATTGATCGAGGGAGCGCGCGCACTTCTCCCCGGATCGATTACCGCGTTGGGCACAGCCGATCAGACTACCTACCTGCTGATCGGCCAGCAGCCTGTTTCGAAATCCGTCGCGAATGATATGGATGCCACCCAACGCCGGCTTCAAGAAATCATGGAGAATTTCCAGCCACTGGATGAAAAACACATCACGATTTCCGGCCTTCCTGCAATCGAACGGCATTTTCGCGGCAGAGTTGACCAGCGCGAATGGTCCGGCGTGGTCGTATGCATCCCTCGCGACAGCCGCCTTTACACAATTTTCGGAATGACGGTCGCGGATACCGACCTGGTGCAGATTCAGGAAAACGTAATCGCGCGCGCCATCTCCAGCCTTCAATTCACAAAATAAAATGAAACGCGGTATCTTCCGGCTAGCAACCAACTTTTGAGAATGCGTAACTAATTCATGGTGCAAGTGAAAACGCTCGTCTCTGCCGCCATCGTTGCTTTGCTGAGTCTTGCGGCTGCGCAAACGCGAGAAACAAAAACTCCGGATGCGCCTCGCGAAGCCGCGGTGCCTTCGTTCTATCGCGATGTCCTCCCCATCCTCCAGCAGCACTGCCAGGATTGCCACCGCAGCGGCGAGATTGGACCCATGCCGCTGGTTACCTATGAAAACGCGCGATCGCATTCTCTTGAAATTGCAGATGTCGTCGCCAAGAAAAAAATGCCGCCGTGGTTCGCCGACCCGCGCTACGGCCATTTCTCCAATGATCCGTCGCTGACGCCGGACGAAATTCGAAAGCTCGCGTCCTGGGCCGACGCGAATGCCCCGGCAGGCGATCCGAAGGACGCGCCGCCTCCGCGTCAATGGACTGACGGATGGAATATTCCGCAGCCGGACGTAATTGTGAAAATGCCGACGCCCGTCGCGCTCCCGGCTCATGGCGATGTGGAGTACACATACGAAATCGTGCCCGCCGGATTCACGGAAGACAAATGGGTGCAGACGTCGGAGGTTCGCCCGTCAAGTCGCGAAAATGTGCATCACGCGGTGGTTTATATCCGGCCGCCGGATTCGAAATGGCTGCGGCACGCTCCCGTTGGCGTGCCGTTCAATGCCTCGGACATGACAGATGAAGACAGCCGGCACGGCGCACATTGGACCGACAGCGACATCTTGCTGGTGTACGCCCCGGGAAGTTCGCCGGACCAGTGGCCCGTTGGGATGGCCAAGTTCGTGCCGGCCGGCTCGGACCTGGTGTTCCAGATGCATTACACCACGCACGGGCATGCGGCTAGCGATCAGACGAGCATCGGGATCGTCTTTGCCAAGCAGAGGCCCGCGCAGCGCGTGATTACATTGCAGTTGACCAACGACCATTTCGTGATACCGCCGGGCGCNNATGCATCTGCGCGGAAAACAATTCGACTACAACATCGTCAGCGCGAACGGAAGCATCGAGACTCTTCTGCGCGTGAACTACGATTTTTACTGGCAACTGAGTTATCGGCTGGCGGAGCCGCGATTGTTGAAGGCGGGCACGATGCTGCAGGCCGTCGCGCTGTATGACAATTCACGCGGCAATTCACACAACCCCGACCCGGACGCGTCGGTGCGATGGGG
>PLZZ01000140.1:0-135 GCA_003153585.1 Acidobacteriota bacterium
CTTCGTTTCGTTTTTCGGCTGCGGCTACGCCGCCTTCGGCCGCCACCCATTCGAGAACCAAACCCACGATGTAGACCGCAAAGGTAGGCGGAGTGTGGAAGAGCGAGTTTTCTTTGATCTCGGTCCGATATTGCA
>PLZZ01000140.1:251-3614 GCA_003153585.1 Acidobacteriota bacterium
TTCTGTCGAAGCCGCCAATCGGAACGGTATGCCCTTTTCTAGCTCCGCGATTGCTTTTGCCGTCCACATTCCGGTGTGCAACACGTCCACGGGCTTGCCGGAAATGTAAAGGTTCATCGGCACCATGGTGAATTGCAGGCTGCCGCCGCCTTGCAGGAATATCACCGCATATTCTTCCGGAATCTCCATCAGGCGCCGGAGGTTTTGTTCCGCGCGCGAAAGAATCTCTTCAAACTCAGGCGAGCGATGGGTCATTTCCATTACGGACATCCCGGTGCCGCGGTAATCAAATAGTTCTTCGCGGATGCGTTCGAGCACGGAAAGAGGCAGAGCAGCAGGGCCGCCGTTAAAATTGAATGCGCGCTTAATTTCGCGTGAAGAGGACGTCGGTGAATTCACCTTTGGTGATTCCTTTCGAGTAGTTTGCAGCGCTCGGGACCGGTCACTGTGCGGTCTGAGAGAGTAATTCCCCGAGCTAGATTATCAGAACATGGCNNGGCCGCAAGACCTCACCTTGACACTTCGAATACCCAGCCAGTAGACTGAAAAGCTCGTCATCGTTCGCGGAGCCAAACGGAATGCTTCTGTCGCGAGATTTTGTCGGTTACATGGCCAAAGAGGTGGTAAAACGCCTCGCGGCCCAGAAGATGATCGAAGTAAAGAACGTGGAAAGCCTCACGCAACAAGTCCGCCAGGTGATGGCGGACGAGGTGACCGTGGAGGACCGCGTTAACGAAGAAGTGCGCGAGATTCTAGCCAAGTACTCGGACGAAATGAAGCGCACGGGCGTTTCGTATCAGGAAATGTTCAAGAAAGTGAAGGGCCAGCTCGCCCGTGAAAGGAAATTAATTCTCCGCTGACATGCGACTGACCCGTGAGAAAACCGTTCGCATCTCTCATCGAATCATCGATCTTCTTGTATCTACGCCTGAAGTTGATTTCGTCGAAGACCGCGACACCATTCGCCAGGAAATCGTAACTATTTTGTCGTCGCTGCTGAAGCTTGAAGAGCAGGTGGACACCGAAGTGCGCGCGAAAATCACCTCGCAGAAAAAAGAAATCCTGGAAGGCAGCGAAGAGTGGGACATCCTCTATCGCAAATATTACGCCGAAGGTCTTAAACGCCTGGGCGTCGCCGAAGTTCACACCCGTTAGTTGCACAACATTCAGAAATGAAAAAGGGCGCCAGTTCACCGGCGCCCTTTGCAATTTATAGCCTGCGAATTTTTCTGAGCTACAGCCGCACCGGCATCACTGCTGTGGCGCGTTTGGATCCGGCCGGTGCTGTAGCGTCGGGCGGTCCGGATCATCCGTCGAAGTAGGATCGCTGCTGGTGGATTGCGGATCGCTTCCCGTTGATGGTCCCTTGTTGGGCTGCTGATCGGTCTTTTTGCGCAGTGAAGGCTTGTTCGGATTCTTCTTGTCGTCCACCTTCATATTCATTTCGATCATTTGCAGCCGGCGCTTAACCGTGTCGAATTCCGATGTGGTGACGATGTACTCGTCGCGCGCCGGCAGAATCTTCGCAATTTCATTCTGCGCCGCAACGATGCGCTCCGGCGTGGGAGGATGCGTGGAGAAAATCTTTGGAATGGTGCCCGGCTGCTTCTTTTCGTCCGCCTGAACCTTTTCAAAGAAGGAAACGAACGCGTTCGGATCGTAGCCGGCCTTGTACATATACTGGAGCCCGAGGTAATCGGCTTCGGCCTCATCCACGCGCGTGAATTTCAGGAAGGTCATGGGAATAGCAAAGTTCATGCCCTGATAAATCGCATATCCGGCCCAGGTGTAAGGGATAAAGATCGTTGCCACCATCGCGCCGACCTGGATGATATCGCTCTTGGTAGCTTGCTTGGTGCCATGTCGCGCGCACACATGCGCGATCTCATGCGCCATCACTCCCGCCAGCTCGGACTCCTCGTCCGCGTGCAGGATCAAACCGCTGTTGACGTAAAAAAATCCGCCCGGCAGCGCGAACGCGTTCACCACGTCCGAATCGATCACCTTGATCGTAAACGGCACTTGCGCATCGGAGTTGCGAACCAAGTTTTGCCCTACGCGGTTCACATACTCGGTCACGATGGGATCGTTAATGAATTTCGCCTGCTTCTCCACTTCCTGCGACAATTGTTTTCCCAACGCGATTTCGTGTTCCAGCGAATAGAAATTCAATCCGTGGCCTACGCTGCGATTGCCGATAGCGTTCACATCCTGCTTGGAGCCGGCCTTGACGTTCGGGTCCGTCGGCATCTGCTGAATCGGCAGTGAGTCTGGATTCTGCTCGCCCGTTCCTGGCGCGCTTTGGTCTTGAGCGCTCGAAGTAGGCTGCTGCGTTGTCTGCGTTGGAGCGGGTTGCTGCGGAGTCTGCGCGGGCGGCGGAGTTTGCGGCGCAGGCTGCTGCGTTTGCGGAGTTTGCGCGGGCGGAGAGGTTTGCTGGCCGGGCTGCTGTGATTGGCCACTCTGCTGTTGGCTTGCAGGCTGTTGTGCGGATTGCGGTGGGAACCCGGCAATTGTCGCGGGACTAAGAAGCGAAGCAGCTACAAACAGCGCCCCCAATTGCCCGAAAAGGCTCTTTTTCATGCGCACCTCCGGAGGAGCATCGCCGGGATTATACACCCCACCCCGAGCATCCTCACGATAATTGCTTGGATGGCGGATGCGGTAAAAGAGTTTCCCGTGCTCCACAAACTCGCTGCAATCGCTCGGGGTGTAAGGGGTTTCCCCTGCGAATCATACGGCCGCTGCGATATTGACGCGTCGGTCGAATCTGTCTACATTCGTAGTGTGCCTGCCGGAAAGATACAAGTCGGCCAAGTCTGGAAGAAGGACGATTCTGGCGAATCTTATTTGATTACTAAGGTTTACAACGAAGCCATCGCCACGTTTGCCCTCCTCCGCAAGACCGGGGCCGAAGCGGAAGGCACTGTAAAGGTCAAAGTTGACCAACGCGGCGCCTCGCAAGCCCTCCCAGGCTTCAGCTACACCCAAGAATCCGACCCTTTCTAGCAGGGTTTAAATAGACCGCACCGGCATCCGCACCACGTCGTCCACGCGCATGGCCTCCTTCACGATGAACCCCTCCGCGTATTTCACTCCGATCATCCGGCCGTAAGCGGTCGCCGTCAGATTCATCCGCGCCTCCAGCTCGTCGAGAGGCAAATACACTTTCGACTTGCGATCTTTTTCCGGCGGCTCGAACTGCGACTTGTAAGCCAGAATCGCCCGCCTCCGCGGTTCGAATTGCTTCGAAATATCCACGCAAAATGTCGGGCGCGCATTTTCGTACGCCGCCGCATACAGAATCTTGAATGGACGAAACGCGCGTCCGCTTAGCGGATAGTTCTTCAGCCCCGCGACGAAGCA
>PLZZ01000152.1 GCA_003153585.1 Acidobacteriota bacterium
ACTTTTATGCCGGTAACTTTCTCGCCCACCTCGGCCACTTCCCCGGCAATGTCGCTCCCGGGAATGTGAGGAAGAGGAATCTTGATTCCAGGCAGCCCGCCTCGCAGAAAGAGATCTAGGTGATTCAGCGCGCAAGCCCGCACGCGGACCAGAACGTCGAACGCATCAATCTGCGGCTTCGCCGCTTCCGTGTACTTTAAAACCTCGGGTCCGCCGTGCTGCGAATAAACGATCGCTTTCATGAGTTCCTCTCGTTGTATGGCCGTTCGAACTGAAGCTAACACTCAGCCGCAGCCATGTCCACATTCGCTATCACAAACGATTGACGCAAATGGCCGGCTGGCGTATTGTGCCGCTCAAGATCTAGTTGCAACGGAATGCTTCCTCAGGCGAAACCATGTCCAATGGGCCCTCGATACGCCGGCAATCCATCGGTGAGGCATTGCGCTACCGAGGCTTGTTTTTTTCCTCATTGCTCGCTCTGCGTGAAATCCTGCGTCCATTCATGTATTGGCATGCCTGGCATATTTTTCAGACTGATCTTCAACAGCCTTTACCGGAGCCGTACGCGAAAGAGCAAGTCGAGGTCAGAATTTACGTCGGAAAGGAAAATCTCGAAGACATCGCTGCGCAGATTTCCTCCCTGGGAAACATCCCTTTGGCAGACGTCAAGTTTCAGTTTGGCCGGGGCGACGCCGCAGCCGTCGCATACGTGCGGCGCCAGGCGGCAGGATTCATGTGGATGGCCTTCGCCAACGGCGCCGAGCTCGTACGCGGCGTAAATTGGATTCTCCACGAGAACGAGACCCTCCGGTATGATTCCTTCGTTGTCCCGCAGTGGCGCGGTCATGGAATTCACAGCGCCATGAATCGCGCCTTGACCGAATACGCGCGCGATCGCGGTTTGACACGAGCGGTTTCAGCCATCAGCGCTGTAAACACTCAGTCCTTGAATCTCGCGAAACACAATCGCAATCCTAAAGTGATGACGGTAATCCTCATCCATTTTCGCGGAGTGAATTGGACTTACGTCAAAACCATTGGCGCGCCGTTTGACTCGCGCTTCTTCCTATCGTCAAAAGCCCTCCATCGTCCGCGGAAGTCCGTCGGTGACGAACTCTGAATCTTGGTTGGGCGCTCTAACCACAACGCGAGTATCCCGGCTTTTTGTTTCGGCCCACGCGGAATGGGGCTAGCTCTAAAAGCGGCGATTGATCTGCGACGACGGCCCAATCCCCGGGCCGCATGTGGTGGCTGGCTGCGGCGAAGTTGCGTTCCACAACGGAACATTCGTGGGCATTTTGTCGCCGAACTTCCCGCCGCGCCAAACTGTAAACGCTTTGAGCAAAGCAGCATAGCGGGCAGATAGGAGGTGTTGAATGGTTGATACACGGAGAATCAACAGTCTTATCAACAGTGTTCGCTTTTTCTTTCAAATTCATTGACAGATGGCGCATAGGAATATACCTTCTTGGTGCGGTCCCAGCCAGCGCTTTACCGAACGGGCGCGGAAGCGCACAAATAATCTCGCCTATAACAAAATCGTTAGGAGACATTGAGATGCGACGAATTGGACATATCTTCACCCTCGTGGTGGCAGTCGCGCTTTGCGCGAGCGCCGGCTTCGCACAGGAAGGGAAGCTGAAGATCAAAGTGTCACCTCCTCAGGCATACGTGTTCGTGGATGGCAGCGCCATTCGCGACGGAAGCTACCCGGTCAAGCTGAGCGCAGGAAAACATACGGTGGTGGTGGTTAATTACGGGTACAAAATTTCTACGCAGGACGTAAACATCGAGGCCGGAAAATCCACGGCCCTCGCTGTGACACTGCAGCCATACGGCGACAAGGTTGCCGGCCCTTGGGGCCGCGTCTATATCTCCGGAACGGACGTTCGCGCCGCGGTTCTTTCGAACGGAAAGACTCCCGGATATTTTGTCGGCCACGTGGACGAATTCAATAACGACTTCTGGGTCTGGAAACAAGAATTGCTGCTGCCGCCCGGAACACATCATCTGACCATCACGCGCGGCGGAAAAGACCTATGGTCCGGCGACGTGAAGGTCGAGGCCGGGAAAAAAGTTTCGATTAACGTAGCCAAGAACACGCAAGTCACCACAGACTGGTCTAACCGTCAGGCTGAACTGCAAAAGAAGGCGCCGTTGCCACGGTTCTATGCGGGCATCGCTAGCGCGACTGTAGCTATCGCGCCGGTAAGGGCTACGATCACGAATTCGACTGCCAACATTAATTGCAGCCAGAATACGGACATTGCCTGGCAGACCACCGATGCGGTGGATGTGACCATTGACAATGGAGTCGGCGCTGTGGACGCAAGCGGCACCAAGTCCGTTTCACCGCGCGCAACCACCACCTACACGCTGACTGCGGCGGGACCGGGAGGGATCGTAACCGGCACCGAAGCTGTTAATGTCAACACCACCGTGGTAGCTAGCGTCACGTCAAATCCCACGGAACTGCACTATCGCAAGATCGGCGACAAAGTCATCACCGATGACAATGGCACGCTGACCTGGACCACCTCGAACGCTGACTCCGTGAACATAACTCCAATCGGCAAAGTAGATCTCAACGGCAGCCAGACGATCAAGGCGGACCCCACCAAGACCGACATCGGCTCCGTGGACGAGAACAGGAACTACAGTCTGACGGCGACAAACGTCTGCGGCGGAACTTTGACGCAAACCGCGTCCGTTCACGTGACCGGCTCTATCGAGCCGATCCCAGCCGTCGTTCTGCAGAGCATCTTCTACCCCACGGACTATCCGGATAAAGGTCATCCGCAAGTTGGCCTGGTAAAGAGCCAACAAATGGAGCTCGCCACGCTGGCCGACGGGTTTAAGAAATATCTCGAGTACGACGGCGATGCGAAGCTCTCTATCGAATCGCACGCCGACATCCGCGGCTCAAAGCCCCACAACCAGGATTTGAGCGAGCGTCGCGTCGAGCGTATTAAACAGTATTTGGTCGATCAGGGCATCTCCGCCGACAAAATTCAGACTGCCGCGTACGGAAAAGAGCGCCAGCTGGAAAAGTCGGAAGTAAAGACCCTGGAAGACACCAATCCGAACAAGGCTCCCAAGGCACGCGCGGGGAACAAACAGGGCAGCTGGCTGGCCTACAACCGCCGTGCGGACATCGTGCTGTTGCCTTCCGGCAACAAGTCGGCGCAGTTCTACCCGAACAATGCTGACGACTCCGGAATCATCTGGCAGATGCCGAAGCCGCCGCTCAAGAGGGTCGAAGCAGCTCAATAGTAATTTTCAAGCTTAGTGCAAAAAAACGCGCCGGAGGGAGATCCTCTCCGGCGCGTTTTTTTTGGCATGATGAAATTTGGTGCGCCTCAGCCTCGATCGAGCGCGGCCAGGAGCGTAGCCGGAGTGGCATTGTCGCCGAAGGTTTTGCTCACGTGCGCGAAACGATCGATGTCTCCCGGCGCGAAGATGAAACTGCCGCCGAGCTGAAAGGGATTCTGGCCAAGTTTGTGCTGATGATGCCCGGCCGCTTTCGCGCGATTGCGGCTCTCGAAATTGTCGCGTCGGGCTAGGTGCAACAGATTAGCGGAACGCAGGTTGGCGACGGCGTAAGCCTGGCGCTGTTCGTCGATCAACAGGGGAAACGCTATTCCCGTTTCTTCGCGGAAAATTTCCGCATAGTGTCGGTCGCCAAGTCCGACGGCGGCGAGCGACGCGCCCTTATCCAAAAAGGCTTGTTCGTGTTCGCGCAACTGCGCGACGTGCTCCCGGCAAAAAATTCAGCCATAGTGCCGTAGAAAAACGATGACGGCAGGTTTGTTCTCCCACAACGAACCGAGACGGATTTCCCGCCCGGAGACGTCCGGAAGAACGATATCCGCGAGCCTTTTGCTGAGAGTTTCCTGCACGTAGAATCATCATTGCCGACCTAATATTCTTCTGTCAAGACGGCATCGTCTCTTTCCGTTTCCTGCCGTTTGGCAGCGGAACAGTTTCCGGGCAAAGGCTGCGCGCTCCCGACATCTAATCCCCTCCTGGGCAGAAATCCATCTTCACGCTCATGGTAGTAATGTAGGATGACTCCCGTGCGAATTGCACATTCGCCTAACCAGCGCCTCGTCGAAGGAGTCTCCTTCGAAAGCTTTGTATCGTGGTGGGTAGGATCACCCGACGCCACCCGCCGGCGCAGTCGTCTGTTAGCTGTGTTGCTCCTCCTGGTGTGTCTCGCTGTCGCTATCGTAGGAGTCCCGCGTCTGCGGATGTTCGGTCACGATGTATTCGTGTCCCTGGACGGCGGCTGGCGCGTTCTCAACGGAGAACGGCCTCAGGTGGACTTTTACGCTCAGATGGGGCCGGTTTACTACCTATTGCACGCAGCGGGGCTTTGGCTGGCGGGCAACAACGCGCGCGGTTTGGGTTACGGCAGCGCCCTGGCCACCACGCTGATCAGCTTCTGGGCATTTTTCGTTCTCCGGCCGCGTATGAAGTCCGCTCCGTTATTCGTCGCCTGTCTCTTCTTGGCGCTGCTCGCCGCCGCACCGTTTCCCCTCGGCTACGGTTTCACTCAGGCCGCTTTCTCCATGAAGCACAACCGCTATGGTTATGCGCTGACGTCCCTGGTTCTGCTTGAATCGTTCCTGCCGGAGAAGGGCGACAGTCGTAGGCTTCGGTTCGCCGGTGGTTTCTCCACCGGACTGGCCTGCGCCCTGCTGCTTTTTCTGAAGATCAGCTTTGGACTCGTGGCGTTGACGCTCGCAGCCGTCTCGCTGCCACTTCGCTCAGGCGCACGCATCCGTCTGGCGGGAATGGCGGCAGGATTCGCTGCCTTTAGCATCCCTATCATGGGCTATCTGCGCTTTGACCTACCCGCGCTCGTGAGCGAGTACCGGGTGCTGGCTGCCGTGAAGCGTGGCGCGATTGGAACCCATGATGTGATCAAGCGTATATATGTGGATCGTTTCGAAATTGCACCGGTCGCCCTGTTGGTAGCTCTTGTCAGCCTGCTGCCCGGAGTCTCGGTCCGCCGCCGTTTCACGTTGACGTTGGTGGTAGCGATGGCGACGGTCGCCGGCACGCTCCTCCTGCTCACGAACACCCAGCCCTTTGGCCTTCCTCTTCTGGGAGCGGCCGCGCTCTTACTTTTGAACGAAGTGACCGCCGCAGTGCCGGAAGGCACCTCCCCTCCCCAAATGGCCCCGCTGCTGGCCATCGGTTTACTCGCGGTAGCAATTCCGATGTGTATAGACGCTGCGGGCCTTGGGGCTGCGATGGCAGACAAATTTCTGCGCGAGAAACCCGGCTATCGATTTCAGGAGGCCCCGCTAGCATCGATCGAGTTCGTTGATTGCGCGACACCGTGCCCCCCGAACGACGATGGCAAGAACCTTGTCCGGTACACCGAGGAAGGGATCGCGCTGGTTCAGGCAAACGGACGACCAGGTGAATCCGTACGGGGCCTTGGCGCGAGCAATCCGTTTTCGTTCGCTACGCTGCGCCCTCCCTCCCACGGAGGCGCGGTGGTCCTTAGCAAGACAGACATCAGCGCAGTCGCCATGCCGCCGGAGAAAATGTTGATCGGGGACGTAGCCCTCATCCTGGCGCCCAAGTTCCCGGCCAGCGAGAGGGATACTCTGGCTGTGATCCTGAATGCCTACCCCAACATGCTCGGCGTTGAATATCTCCCAGTGGCGGAATCGCCGAATTGGGTCCTTTACCGGCGGGCGAACTGATCGTTGACGGCCCCATTTCCGATTAAGAAATGTTCGATCTCTCGCCAATTGTATTTTACGGTTTCG
>PLZZ01000161.1:0-236 GCA_003153585.1 Acidobacteriota bacterium
GTCAGAAAAACGAGGCCCATGGCGTGATACTCAAGGCGTCCCACGGGAAATACACGCTGGGTAACTCCGTGCAGCAGGTCGCTGAGAGCCCGGCGCCCTTCCGGATCACTCATGGTTGAAACAATTTCCGGAGGCTTATTCAAAAGAAGATAAATTCGATCCCGTTCGGGGCGCAGGAGCCTTCCGTTTACCTTAATGTGGTCGCGCGATTCATCGGCCTTCGAGCCCATTTCTGT
>PLZZ01000161.1:260-710 GCA_003153585.1 Acidobacteriota bacterium
GAAATTCAGCGGTGAAGCTAGCAGCTGCAATCTTCGATGATTTTAAAATGCATTGTCGCGCCTGTCGGAATATCAGCGAATGTCGGTTAAATTCGCCGGCTAAATTCCCTGCTCGGATGAACCTTTGCCGGCAGATGCCACTGCTGCACGCGCGTTGTCCGTTTCGTCTGCGGAACCTTCAGTGTTATTGGCGTTCGGTACCGTCGGCGCCTCTGTTGCGCTAGCGTTTGCTCCTTCAGCATTCAGCGCGGGTTCAGCGGACGCCGCGGGTGCAACAGCGGAGTCTTCGGGCTCGGTCGGCGCGATGCCGGTGTCGTCACCCAGGGCGGCTTGCGCGAGGGCTTCAAACTCTTTCAGGCTGGGGAGCTCCTCTAAATCGAAAAGACCGAAGCGCATCAAAAACTGCTTCGAAGTGCGATAAAGAATCGGCCTGCCGATCACTTCCTTGCG
>PLZZ01000161.1:800-3967 GCA_003153585.1 Acidobacteriota bacterium
CCGCCGGCGACTTTGCGCACTTCGATGCCGCGGTCGTCAGTTTGATATGCAGCGACAAGAAGATCCAGTCCGGCGCGGGCTTCGGATTTTTCAACTGCGAGCGCCTTGGCGATCTGGTCGAGCGTGGCGGGCTCGTCCGCTGCGTAAATTATGGCTTCCAGTGAGGCTTGGAGTTCTTGTGGCGTCATGGTCACAGATATTGCTCCTCGATTTGTGACATGGCATCGGGCCCGGCGAAAACCGCGTCGAACATTTTGTGTTTGCGCAAGCGGATGTCGGAAAACAGCTCCGATTGCACCAGCATGACCGCCTGCATTCGCACCATTTCCAGAACGGCGAGCAGCGCAACGATCATTGCGTTGCGCGTCTCGCATGTCTCGAAGAAATCGATGAGCGAAATGGGCTCGTCGCTTCCAGCCAAGCGCTGGCGCAGACGGTCCATCATTTGCGCGATGGTTACCGTCTCATGGTGCAATTCAAATTTCTTAATGTCTTTCTTGCGCTCGAGAATTTGTTGGAACGTCTTCACCAGGTCCACGAGCGAAATGACTAACTCGCCCTGAACTTCGTCGCCGGCGTAGAGCGAGCGGTCCGGATGCGACCAGACGTGATCCTCGACTTGTTGTTTCTGGTAAAGAAGTTGGGCGGCATTCTTGAATTTTTCGTGTTCGAGGAGCCGGTGCACCAGTTCATCGCGCGGGTCCTGCTCTTCCGGCCCTGCCAGCGGATCGGGAGGCAGCAGCATTTTCGACTTGATGTGAATCAGCGAAGCAGCCATATAAATGAAATCGGCGGAGACGTTGACGTCGAGGGTTTCGAGTTGGTGAAGATAATCGAGATATTGCTCGGTGACTTTTGCGATGGGAATATTGTGGATGTCCATCTCCTGCTTGCGAATTAAATCGAGCAGAAGATCGAGCGGGCCTTCGTACACCGGCAAATTAATGCGATAGGGTGATGCCATTCCACCTGCCTTAGTCGAAACTCAAAGATAAAAGCAGATCCCTCGCCGCGCTCGGGATGACAGTGCTCTTTAACTACCGCCTGGCGCGTTCCCTGCTGCCGCGGAAGGCCGCTTTCGCGCATCTTCCGACTTGAAGATGGCGTTGCGCACGCGCTTCATGGTGCGCTTGGCGGCTTTGCGCGCCTCGTCCGATCCGGCATCGAGGATATCCCAAACCTGCTGCGGATGCGCTTCAAATTCTTTGCGGCGTGTCTGAACCGGCTCGATCCATTTGATGAGGTTATCGGCCATGGCGTTTTTGCATTCCACGCAACCGATGCTCGCGGTGCGGCAGCCCTGGTCGGCCCAGGCGATTGTCTCGCGGGGCGAGAATAATTTATGGTACGCGAACACGGGGCAGACTTCCGGGCGGCCTGGATCAGTGCGACGGACGCGTTGCGGGTCCGTCATCATGTGTTTTAGAACCTTGGTGCGAATCTCGGTGGGAGGATCGCTTAGCCAGATGGCGTTACCGTAGCTTTTCGCCATGCGGCGGCCATCGAGACCCGGAAGGCGCGGCGTTTCGGTGGGTAGATATGCCGGTTCCTGCAAGACCGAGTGCATGAGGAAGAACTTCTGATTGCGTTGTCCTACTTCTTCGAGAAAATTCGAATAGCCGATTTCACTTGCCCGTCGGCCAAAGATCCATGGGTTCCGGGTGAGGGTTTCTTCCGCCGACACTGCAAGGTCTTGCAGATATGGCGGAAGGGGTATGATTTTCTTGAGTTCACGCAGACGTTCCAGATTGTCGGCCTGGAACAAATCCTTGTTCACCTCAAAACCGAAGTGGGCGTTGAAGCGTCGCACGATTTCGCGCGTCAACTCGACGTGAGGGGCTTGGTCTTCGCCGACGGGGACGAGTAATTCTTGCTTTGGTTCGCCGTACATGACGATGTCGGCGGATTGCAGGAGNNGGGTAGCCGAGGAAACCGTAGGTGCCGAGGTCGCGGTCCTTGAGATTCTCGATTTGCTCTTTGTAGGTTGGGACGCGCTCGAGCCAGCTTAGCGGCGTAATCATGGAAAGCAGGACGTGCAGTTCGGCGTGTTCCAGAATCTGCGATTGGACGAACAGTGTGGACTTCGCGGGATCAAGCCCGACCGCAAGCCAGTCCGTTGCGACCTGCAAAGTGTTTTCTGCTATGGACGACGTGTCTTCGTAATGCGTGGTCAGCGCATGCCAATCGGCGACGAAGAAAAAACATTCGTATTCTTCCTGAAGCTTCAGCCAGTTCGAGAGGGCTCCGAAAAAATGGCCGAGATGAAGGCGGCCGGTGGGGCGCATACCGCTGAGGACTCGTTTCTTAAGGTTAGCCAACCTGGTGAGCTCCTGCGGCGCGAGATCCGGCGAGGGCGGGCGCGTTGCGCAGCAAATCGCGTGCGATCACGATTCGTTGCATTTCGCTGGTGCCTTCGTAAATGGTAAGCACACGAGCATCACGATAATAGCGCTCGACGTCGGTCTCGCGCGAGTAACCCACGCTGCCATGGATTTGCACGGCGCGGTAGGCGACACGATTGGCCATTTCGCTGGCATACAATTTCGCGCGCGAAGCGGACGAACCCGGGCGGCGGGAGCCGGATTGGCGCGATTCTTTATCGCGCATGAAGGCGGCGTAATGCGTGAGGGCCCGAGCGGCTTCGATCTCGGTCTGCATGTCCGCCAGCATCCACTGGATGGCTTGATACTCCGCGATGGGTTTCCCGAACGTGCGGCGCTGCTTGGCATAACGCGCTGCCGCTTCCATGGCGCCTTGCGCCAGGCCGACGGACTGAGCGGCGATGCCCACGCGGCCTCCGTCGAGCGATTCCAAAGCAATCCTCAGACCCTGGCCTTCTTCGCCCAGGCGATTTTCGACTGGAACCCGGCAATTATCAAAAACGATTTCCGCCGAGCGTGAAAGGTGCAGGCCCATTTTTTCTTCATAGCGGCCGATGCGAAATCCGGGAAAGGTTGGCTCGACCAAAAATGCAGTGACGCCATGCGCGCCGGCTTCCGGGTCAGTCTTGGCGAAAACCAGATACACGCCGGACACGCCACCGTTGGTGACCCAGGCTTTGGTGCCGTTTAAAACGTAAGAGGCGCCGTCACGTACCGCGCGGGTTTGTATTCCGGCGGCGTCCGAGCCAGCCTGCGGCTCGGTGAGGCAAAAGGCACCCAGAATTT
>PLZZ01000004.1:0-2366 GCA_003153585.1 Acidobacteriota bacterium
CTACGTCGTGAATCACGCAAAAACCTTCGCCATGGTCGGCATACGCGTGATGAAAGCCGCCGCCGACGCTCGCCGACCAGCCATCTGCCAGCGCCCTCTGCCCCGCGAGGATTGAGCCTCCCGCAGCCAGCCAGCAGGCCTCAACAAGCTCTTTGGAGTAAGGGATCTCCATGCGAAGAATCTCAGCATCCGTGAGCGAACCATTCTTCAGCTTGTACACATAATCTTGCGAATGAACTCGCAGAACATCGGCGTCGCTCGCTGCTGCGGGTGCCAGAAAATCGTCGGGAGTAGCAACCTTGTCTGCCAGCAGCTTGTCGTGAACTAAACGATACTTCTGCGATGGAAAAACGTGGACGCCCAATTTCAAGTCGTAGCGCTCGTGGTAAATCAGTTTGAACGGCAGCATGATTTCCAAGCCTACCGCGAAGTTTTTAAGAACTCAAATGCTGCCTTCTCGCGCTTCAGTTGTTGCTAGGTCTTCAGGGGGTCGGAGCTTCAGCTCCGACAAAAAAAAACGGCGCGCAGCGCCTTCCTTTCGCGGTGTACTTCCCGCGAGCTGTGGATTTTGCAGTTCTCGAAGCCAGGACATTGCCTCGGACGATGGAGCCTTGCGCCCCGCAACTTCGCTGAGCTATGATTGCCATCCACGATGCGCCGGGCTCAAGCCATTCTCGTGATCGTCGCGCTGCTTGCTACTCCGCTAGCTTTGCTGGCCCGTGGTGTTAGCAGCGAAGCCTCCGAATGTTCTAACATGTGCTGTTTGCCGCATGGCCATCACGCCGCGCAGCACAAGAACATGGAGTGTCAACACGGCGGGACCGGGCATCTCATCGAATGCACCATGACCTCGAGCCACCACACGGCTTACGGTTTAATTGCGCCAATAGTTCCTACGGTGCCTTCGGCGATCGCATTCCTCGCAATTCCCGACAATGGCCGCGAAATCCTTGCTCGGTTCGGCGAACTTTCTACTGCCGGTCTCGTCTCCGTTCTGTTCCAGCCTCCGCGAATCTAGCCGTTCGTTCCGCTGATTCCATAATTCAAAAAATCTAGATTCGACGGAGAATTGTCATGCGAAAGCTCGCACTCTCTTTGTTTGTCGCTGGCTGCCTATTTTCAGGCTTGTCGCTGCACGCGACCATTTTCGGAAAGATTCAAGGGATCGTTCATGACCCGCAGCACCGGCCGATTGCGGGAGCCGCCGTGAAGCTTGAGGCCATCACGTCTTCCTGGTCTCAAACCACGCAAACGGACGATAACGGTGAGTTTTTATTCACCTCGGTACCCGTGGGCGATTACAAGATCACGGTGACTCAACCCAAATTCGACACCACAGAGCAAACCGTTACGGTGGCCTCGAACTCCTCACCCATTCTCCACTTTCAACTGGCGATCGCGTCCGTGAATCAAACTACGATTGTTGTCAGCCAAGCGGACGTGGCCAACGTGGATTCAGTAACCCCGACCACCCTGGTCAACCGCGCGGATATAGCTCAGACCCCCGGTGCTGACCGCACCAACAGTCTCGCAATGATCACCGACTACGTGCCCGCTGCCTACGTAACCCATGACATGTTGCATATGCGCGGTGGCCATCAAGTTGACTGGCTGATTGACGGCGTACCCGTGCCCAACACGAATATCGCCTCCAATCTGGGCCCCGTAATTGACCCCAAGGACATTGATTATCTCGAAATTCAACGTGGCAGCTACGACGCCGACTATGGAGACCGCACCTATGGAATCTTCAACATCGTGCCGCGAAGCGGTTTCGAGCGAGACAACCAGGCGGAACTCGTCACCAGCTTCGGGAATTGGTATCAAACAAACGATCAGCTCAACTTCGGCGGCCATACCCAGCGCTTCGCCTACTACGCAAGCCTAAATGCGAATCGCAGCAATTACGGCCTGCAGGCGCCGATCGGACAGGTTGTTCATGACGCAGAGAATGGTTACGGGGGATTCGCGTCCTTCACCTTTAATCCAGACCCCAAAAATCAGCTTCGCTTGGTCGCTTCCTTGCGACAGGATTTTTACCAAATCCCCATAGACCCGGATCCCAACTCGGCGGGCAACCAGATATTCCCCAGCTTCGGCCTTCGCGATAGCGAACGTGAACCCGACGGTTACGTCACTTTCTCCTGGATACACACCTTTAATCCAAACCTGATTCTGACGGTTTCGCCCTTTTATCATTACAACAAGGCCAGCTATGAAGCCTCGCCGAACGATGTGCCGGTGATTACGGATGTGCAGCAGACCGCCAATTACGCCGGTTTGCAGGCAACCGTCGGCGCAACCGTTTGGAAAAACAGCATTCAAGCGGGAGTGTACGGATTCGCTCAGCACGAGAGCAACTTCTT
>PLZZ01000004.1:2472-2789 GCA_003153585.1 Acidobacteriota bacterium
CGTGTTGGAGTAGCCATCAGAGTCCCGCGCCTGAACTGGGTATTTCGTGGGTTTTACGGCGAATTTTATCAAGCCCCTCCGCTGTTGACTGCCACCGGCCCGCTGCTCGATTTAGCCACCAGTCAGGATTTGACTTTCAGCAGCCTGCGTGGCGAACGCGATATCGAATACCAGTTTGGCGTCACGATTCCCTATCACGGTTGGGCTCTCGACGCCGATACGTTTCAAACCCGCGCAAGGAATTGGCTCGATCATAACAACATCGGAGAATCAAATATTTTCTGGCCGATTACCTGGGATCACGCCCTGATTCAAGG
>PLZZ01000023.1 GCA_003153585.1 Acidobacteriota bacterium
GTGCTCTTTTATGTCGTGGCTGGAAGCCAAGACCCACGGAGATTTTAGAGCGCAATGTCAAAACCCGCGAACTGCCAATCCGGCCAAGATTCTGCAGTTCTTCTGCGCCACAACTTCGGTTGTGGTTCATGGGCCTCAGCTATTGACAACGACGCGCGGACCGAGGCAACCTTTGGATGCTGCGTAGGGCGCATCGGTGCAGATCGAAAGGGCAACGCCCACCTACGATGAGTAAATTCAACTGCGCCTATGCCGAATATCGAAAACCTGAAGAAGCAAGCCAAACAATATCTGCGCTGGCATCGTGAACGGTACTATCCCGTCGCAGCCCAAATCAGGGCCGCGTTACCCCGATTTCGGAACGTCGGGGACGTGCAGATATTGGAGTCAAGCTTCAAGCTCGCCGATGCTCAGGAGCTTGTCGCGCGGCAAATGGGCTTCGACGGGTGGCAGGCGCTCAAATCAGGAGCCGATGCCATGACCGATGAACACAGACAAGCGACGCCACGTCCCGTTCTCACTTCAATCGAGGCACAACTCTTCGTTGCGGACATCAAGAAGTCGTGTGATTTCTATACAAAAAAGCTAGGCTTCGCGGTCAAATTTATCTATGGCGATCCGCCATACTACGGGCAGGTTGTCCGCGACAATGCACGACTCAACTTGAGGCTGGTCCGCGAACCTGTTTTCGCCGGCGATGTTCGAAAGCGCGAACATCTGCTGTCCGCTTCCATCACGGTTGCCACGTCGAACGAAATCAAACAGCTGTTTCTGAGTTATCAGGCTGCGGGAGTCTCCTTCGACCAGGCACTTAAGAAAGAGCCGTGGGGGGCCAGAACGTTTGTAGTTTCTGATCCAGATGAGAATCTCATCCTCTTTGCCGGCCCGGCAGCCGACTGAACTGCTCCCATTCCGAAAAGCGGAATCACGGACGAACACTCGATTTTGGACGGAGCCAACACAGCCACCCGCTTTTCATAAAAGGACGAATGTTTCCGCTGACGGCGCGCGTATGGCTCTCCTCGTTTAGTGCTGGGGGGCGGGTCCGTATTGGGCGAAGGTGACGAAGTGGCCGGCGGGGTCTTTCACGCCGATTTCCCTGGCGCCGTAGAAGGTGGTGCGGACCGGCATCACCACCGGGACTCCTTTTAGCGCGGCAATCACGGCGTCGAGATCGTCGACTTCGACGTAGAGGAACGTGGGGCCTTTGCGCAGGTCTTTAGTGGCCTGGGTGTCGTCTTTCTGGACGCTGGCGTAGGTTTGATACATCACTTCGGTTGCGCCTTTCTGCAGCATGACGAAAGCCAGCTTGTTGCCTTCGGGAACTTCACCGGCTTTGGTGAATCCCAGTCGATCCACCCAGAAATTCAGGCAAGGCTCGATTTCATCCACCAACAATACGGCGGTTACTCTTTTCACTGCGATGGGTTTCACGTGTTCGTCTCCTTGTGCCGAAACGATGGGGGGAAGCAGGAAGAGCACCAGAATCGGCAGGAATAGAATTTGAGGGCGCATTGGAATTTTCTCCTTGCCTAAAGCAACTAGTCTTGTTTAGACTAGTGAAGAATATCCAGAAGCTGTATGCTTGTCAAGGAGGAATTTATGCAAGCTCGGAGGCGCCGTTTGCGGGATCTGATTTCCGTGGGGCCGGCGATGCTTCGCGATTTCGAATTGCTGGGCGTGGGCTCGATGAGCCAGCTCGCGCGGCAGAATCCACGCAAAATGTACGACAGGCTTTGCAGAATTAAGGGCCAGCGCATCGATGTTTGTTGTCTCGATACATTCCAAGCGGCGGTGGCGCAGGCTCGCAACCCCTTGCTTCCGGCGGAAAAGTGCCGGTGGTGGTATTGGAGCCGCCGACGAAAGGCTCGCGATGCCGAAAAATAAGCCAAGCAATCTTACGACTCCCGATCTGGTGCTCTTGAGCCTGCTCGCAGAGCGGCCGATGCACGGCTATCAGGCCAACGCGGAACTCGAACGCCGGCAATGGCGCGATTGGGTGGGGGTTTCGCGGCCGCAGGTGTACTACTCGATTGAGAAGCTGGCGCGCGCGGGAATGATTGCAGCCGCGGACGGCGATGAGCCATCGGGAGGCCCGGACCGGCGAGTGTTTGGCACTACCGCGAAGGGCCGCGCTGCTCTTGCGTCCGCGCTCGAACGCGAAGATTGGGCTATTCAGCGCGACCGGCCGGCTTTTCTTACTTGGGTGGCACTGTCCTGGCAAGCGCGGCCGGGAGTTACCGCTCGGCAGTTGGAGCGGAGGCGGGAATTTTTGCGCGCGGAGCTTGCCGGAGAACAAATGACACTGCGTGCGGTTCGCAGGGAAGTTGGGCACCGCTATCACGAGGCTGTTTGGATGCTGGAGCTGGTGATCGCGCAATTTCGCACGGAATTGCGGTGGATTGGCAAGGTGTCGAGGGAGTTGCGGCATCGCGCCCCGGCTCGTCGCCCGGACTACTCTTCCTGAAGCGTCTTCAGGGTCACGATGTTACGACGGCCAGCGAGACTACGGAAAATGCTTCCGCGCTTCGCCCCTTCCACATGCGACGGAACTATTGCTTGGAGCGAGCTTCGATCCAGGCGTTTACTTGCGAGTCCAGGACATCGAGGGGGAGGGCGCCGTTGCCTAGGACTTCATCGTGGAAGGCGCGCAGATCGAATTTGTCGCCTAGCTTTTGGCGGGCTGACTCGCGGAGTTTTAGGATTTCGAGTTGGCCGAGTTTGTAGGCGAGGGCTTGGCCGGGCCAGGCGATGTAGCGGTCCACTTCGCTTTGAACATTGGGCTCGTCCATGGCGGTGTAGCGATGGAAGAAGGCGACCATTTGATCGCGGGACCAGTGCTTGTCGTGGACGCCGGTGTCGATGACGAGGCGGATGGCGCGCCACATTTCGTTTTCGAGGCGGCCGTATTCGCTGTAGGGATCCTGATAGCGTCCGACTTCTTTACCGAGCCGTTCTGCGTAAAGAGCCCAGCCTTCGACGAAAGCGGTGTAACCGGCGTGCTTGCGGAACTCAGGCAGGTCGGGCAATTCCTGGGCGAGCGAGATCTGCAGATGATGGCCGGGAATGCCTTCGTGGTAGGCGATGGCCTCAATATTTAATGTGAGGCGGTGTTCGGGGTCCCATTCGTTTACGTTGATGTGGCCTGGGCGCGAACCATCCGCGGTGCCGTCGGTGTAGTCGGCGGGAACGGCATCTTTGGAACGCGAAGCTTCCATGGGAATGACTGCAAGTTTGCTCTTGGGAAGATGGCCGAAGAGCTTGGGGAGTTCAGGTTCCATTTCGCGCACGTAGTTGGCGTAGAGGTCGAGGATCTGCTGGCCGGAAGTGGCGTAGAAGCGGCGGTCGTTTTTGATGTGATCGTTGAGGGTAGCGAGATCTTTGAAACCGAGTTTGTGCGCGAGGGCGAGCATCTGGGATTCGGTTTCGTCCACCTGCTTGAGGCCGATTTCGTGAATTTGCTCCGGGGTCAGATCTGTTGTGGTCATCTGGCGAATTTCGAAACGGTAGCGTGCCGCTCCGTCGGGCAGGGACCAAACGCCGGGTTCGGCGCGTCCATGCGGCGCGTAGTCCTTGCGCACGAAGTCCGCGAAATGCTGGTAAGCGGGAACGACCTGTTCGTTGATAGTTGCGAGTAGCGCTTCGCGAAGCTGCTTCTGTTCGGGAGCGGTGATGCTCGAAGGAAACGATTTCAGCGGCGTGGCAAACGGACTGCTCTCGCCAGGCTTGGCAGCGATGTCGTCTGCCTCGGAGGCGACTTTCTCGAGAAGATATCGAGGAGGCATCAGGCCGTCCAGCATGCCTTGGCGCATGTTCGCCATCACTTGACCGAACAAGCGCGGGACCTGGTTCAGGCGCGCGATGTAGTTGCGGTAGTCGGCGACCGTATTGAATGGAGTTAGTACGACCAGATCCGGGAGATCCAGATGCGGGCCATCCATTTGATTGACGGGCATCTCCCAATTTTTGAATTGGGAGCCTTCGATTTGCTCGCGGAGCGCGCGCATCATCAACTGACGACTGAGCGCATCTTGCGGAGGAAGAGTTGCGGGGTTGATGGCTTCGAAGCGAGCTAGGAACTTGCGGCGTTGTTCCAAATCGGATTGGAAGAACTGGGGAGAGTTGTCACTGAGGCGATCGTTGTAACGGGAGTCACCTAGCGCCGTGGCCCACTCGGGGTTGGTGCGCAAGGTGTATTGCCACTCTTCGTCNNGCACGGGCACCGCTGTGGAGACGCAAATCAGAACAATCAAGGTGAAGATGGCACGAACAAAAGAAGTCATGGTTTAGTTTCCCCGTTTTCGAAGGCGCAGTATGTTTTATTTATTCTCCATCCGGCGCGCGGGATTATACGTCAGTTTGTTTCTGATCTATCTGGCCCAAAACATTTTTCAGCTCCGAGCTAGGCGGGGGTGAAACACACTCACATTCGCACTGCACTGAACCTTTGGGGTTCTGGTTGGAAGCGAACTTCTCCTGGCGTATATTTCAATGAACGATGGCTCGTGACCCAAAAGACGAGAGTCAGCGCTTAGCCGAGTTGTACGGAGGCATGACTGAAGGCGAGTTGAAGAAGCTCGCGAGCGACGCTGGATCTTTGACGGATGCGGCGGTAAATGCGTTGAAGACGGAGTTATCTAATAGAAGATCGAAGTTTGGTTTGGAATATCCGCAGACGAGCGCCGATAATGTGCCGCATCCAAAGCTCGTCACGCTACGCCAATTCAGAGACCTGCCAGCGGCGCTCCTGGCGAAGAGCGTTCTGGATTCGGCTGGCATTGAATGCTTCTTGGCCGATGAGAATACGATTCGGATGGACTGGCTCTGGTCCAACCTCCTCGGCGGTATAAAGCTTTGGGTGACAGAGGAGAATGCAGCTACCGCTTCCGAACTGCTTGGACGACAATCGGCGGAGGGCTTTAAGGCGGAGGCCGGAGAAGAAAACGAACAGCCTCGATGTCCACAATGCGGGTCGGCTAACGTCCTTTTCGAGGAATTGCGCAGGCACGCTGCTTATGCGACGGTGCTCCTCGGAGTGCCGATTCCACTGAAACACCTCGGCTGGAAGTGCCACTCTTGCGGGTATCACTGGGAAGAGTCCGGTGACGCACCGCCGCAAGATTCTTAACACCCACACATCTTACCTTCGACACTTCATAACGCCCTTGGCTCTGGAGAATTTTCTAAGCGGCGGCGGCGAGGCGGTAGAAACTTAGGGCGGCGTCGCCCTGTTCGAGGAGGCGAGTGCGTTCGAGGCGGTCGAAGCGCTCGGGTAGGTCGATCTTGGAGCTGTGCTCGGCGATGACGATGCCACGCGGGGCGACGAGATGCGATACGTCGAGATATTCCAGGAGGTCGGTGTAGCCGGCGTCGGCGTAGGGAGGATCGAAGAAAATAAAGTCGGCGATGAGGTGGCGAGCGGCGAGTTTATCGAGGCCACGCATGGCGTTGGCTGAGATTACTTCTACGCCGGTGCGAATATCGAGGGATGCGAGGTTCTGGCGCACCAGGCTGATGCAGTCGGGATCGCGGTCAATGAAGAAAACTTCGCGCGCGCCTCGGCTGACGGCTTCGATTCCGATTGCGCCAGTGCCGGCGTACAAGTCGATGAAGAGCGAGTCTTCGACGGAAGGGCCGAGAATGTTGAAGAGCGTTTCGCGCAGGCGGTCGCTGGTGGGGCGGATGCCCAGGAACCCTGGAGTTCTCAGTTGGCGGCTGCGGTATTTTCCGGCGATTACGCGCATGATTTAGTTAGACGCGGCACGCGACAATTTACACCAGCTTCATAACACAGAAGAATGCTTGCGGGAGACTTTATAGGCGGCATGGGGAAATTGCGGAAGCGGAACTTCAGCGGCTAGAGCCGGAGGGCTGGAGCCACCAAGCCCAAAATCCAAATACCAAAAGATGGCTTCAGGGGCTAAAGCCCCGATCACAGGGCTTTATTTTCGGCGGGGTTGAAACCCCG
>PLZZ01000151.1:0-14703 GCA_003153585.1 Acidobacteriota bacterium
GCACCGCGGAACGCAGGTTTATCGCCGTCAGCCGCGTCGCCGGTCTTGTCGATCTCGATCGAGCCCTTGAAGTAAGCGCCGTCCTCGATCATGATCCGAGCGGTCGTTAGGTCGCCGACCACCGAGCCGTCCTTCTTGATCTCGATGCGATCGCGCGCTCGCAAATTCCCTTTCACGTTCCCGTAGACCACGACTTCGCGGGCGATTATATCTGCAGTCACTTTCGCGCTCGCGCCGATGGTCAGCTTACGGTCTTCGAGTTGGACCAGCCCCTCGACTGTTCCGTCGATGTGCAGGTCCTCATTGCCGGTGATTTCACCTTTAACGTGCAGAGTTGCTCCGAGCCGTGCGATGCCGCTCGATGAAGATGTAGCCGGATACGTCGAATCGATAGGTGCCATTTTCTTAGCCTCCCCAGGAAATACTGGTGCAGTTTCGGTCGATGCAGTTGATCTTTGCAATGGTTGCGGCTGCTGCTGCGGGAGCGGACTCTTTGCCGGAGCGTCCGTTTTTTTGTCTCCCCACATTTACTCCTCCTTGGGCCCGTACTATGCCAGGACTATAAGTAATGAGGACTGGTTTCTAAATGTAGCCCCGCCTAAACACGAAGCCAAATCCAAAATGGTACAGCTGTGCCCGGTGAGGCAACGCTACAGCTGGGGAGTTGGATAGTAAGGCTCCTAGGGCAGAAACTGCAAGGGAATTTGGGTAGCCGGTCGCTTTCCCGCTTTGATGTAGCGTCGTGAGCAATCTCGCAGANNGTCAACGTGAACGTGAACGTGTGCGTGATGGTGCCGCTGATTACCGTCACAGTGACGGGTTGGTTCTGGACCATCGGCGTCCCAGGGTTAGCCGGAGGAGTGGTGGTAGTGCTGCCTCCGCCTCCGCAGGCTGCGTTGGCGACGAGTAGGGCAAGGAGCACGATCGGAGCGAGCCAGCGGATACTGCGCTGTCGAAATTGCGTGGCGAGGAGCACGCCGGCGAGCAGAAATAGAAGTAGGCCAAAAGGGTGAAGCGCGAGTTGCCCGGAAAATTGCTTGGCCGTCGGAAGTCCCGGACGGCTTAAGGGACCGATCGAGGAACGGTGGGCCGGGACAAGCTGGCTTGGGGCGGTGGTGGTAATGGTCATTTTGCTAGAGCTGCCAACCGGCACCGAGGTCGGGCTAAATGAGAAATTACTTTCGCTGGGCAGGCCCGAGACAGTTGCGGTAGCAAAATTGATGGCGGTGTTGAATCCGTTTGTTCCGGTGACGGTTACCATGGTGCTGGCGGAAGCTCCAGGAGATGCAACAGTGACGGTGGCCGGAGCGAAAGTGATGCTGAAGTCTGGGCCTGGGTTGACTTGCTCGGAGGCAGAGCCGTTAGAGGCGCTGTAATTGGTGTCGCCGTTGTAGCCGACCGTGATCGTAATGTTGCCTGCGGGCAGGGCTGTTGTGATCAATTGGGCCTGACCATTTGATAGGTTCGCCGTCCCCAGTTGTCCGACCGAAGGTCCGCTGAAGGAAAAGACTACACTGCCGGTTGGGACTGGTGCCCCCTGCTGGTTCCCTGCCACTGTGGCGCTGAGCGTAACGCTCTGACCTTGTTGAATTGTCGTGGGCGATGCGGAAAGCGTAGAAGTGGTCGCGGCCTTAGCATCTATCGATTGGGCGGCAGAGGTGGAGGCGATGTAATTGGTGTCACCGCTATACTTCGCCGTGACAGAGCTCATCCCCTGAGGGAACGCACTTGTGCTCAGGCTCGCAGAGGCCTGAATCGCGCAATTGGTTGATATCGTGCCCTGAACCGTCTGCGCGGCGCCCAACTGAGTGGACCCATCAAAGAACGTGATTGTACCCGTGGGCGGATTGCCGCAGCTGGTCCCGCCGAGCGTTCCGGTGAGGGTAAGAGCACTTCCGAGCTGAACATTTTGGACTCCGCTCAAGGCAATCGTCGTAGCGTCTTGGCTGATCGTGAACGTGGCAGGAGTGGTGGATGCGCTTGGGTTGAAGCTGGCGTCGCCGGCGTAAGTGGCGCTTAGGGAATGGGAGCCGGCGGTGAAAGTGAAAATAGGATTGGTGGGCAAGGCGTTGCCCTGGCTGTTGAGCGGAAGCGTGAGAGCTGGACTGAGGGCCTGATTGTTGTCTTTGAAGGTGACGTTTCCGCTGGGGAAGCCGTTGTGAGAATTGCCCGTGACATCAACCCGAGGATAAACGGTGGAACCGTAGGGGCCCGAGGTGAACGGCTCGACATTGCCGTTCGAACTTACGGTGATGACGGATACCGCGACGGTGCTGGGTTCGGGAGTAATCGTAACGGCGACGGGACTAGAGTCGCTGGCACCGAAGACGCTGTCGCCGGGATAATGCGCGGTCACATTGTAGCTTCCGCCTGGGAGGACGTCGGTGGTGGAACTCACGGCGGCCGCGGTGAGTGGGAAAGACGTGATACCCGGATCAATGGACGTCGGCGCGACGAGGGCGACGTCGCCCGTAGGTGTGCCGGTAGCAGGAGCGACAGCGGAGACGCCGATGGTCACGTTAACTGGCGTGCCGTGGACGATGCCGGAAATGGGAGAGAGAGCCAGAGTGGTGGCGCTGGGCTTGAATCCCGCAAAAAAGGTACCCCAACTTCTGACCAGATTTGCGGCGTTAACCGAACCCAGGCCGGTAGCTAGATCATAGCCCGCGTTGGAGGTGTAGCCGGTAAGGATGCCAATGCCCTCCGCGCCGGGTGTGCCGCAATTAACAGGATGCGCTACCGTTCCGTCGCAAGGCATGGCGTTGGTTCCGGTCGTAACGTCATAGAAAACGCAGGTGCTGGAGGTTAAAGAGGCGCTGGCGGAAGTGCAATTCGCGCCAGACTGAGCGGCGAGGTTATAGAGCACATAGTTGGCATTGCCCTGGCGCGAGGCCGTCTTCTGGTCAACCATAGCCATTATGCCCGCGAAACTGGGAGCCGACGCGGACGTGCCGCCCACCCCGAGGAATTCGCCGTTCTGCCCATCGCAAGAGACGCCATCGGTTAGGTCGGCCTCGCAAATGATGTAAAAAGTGTCGCTATAAAATCCAGCGCTGGCGAACAGAGCGACGTCGGGAATGTCCCGTTTTCCATCGGCGGGAACTCCAAGTCCCTTCTGCCATGAAGGTTTTGCGTAACCGCCCGAGCAACTGGTGACATCCTGGCCGTCGCCAACGGTGCAGGAACTTTTCCCCCCGCTTCCACCCACGGTGTCAACAACGATTGAGAGCAATTGGGGATTGTTGCAGTTAGCGATGGCAGTGCCAGGGAAGCCGAAAAAGCTGAGAGCCGAACTTGTACAGGTGTCGTTCCAGGGAACTTCGGGGATGTACCCTTTGGCGGACTCCTGAGTGGTTGGATTATTCGTGGCGTTCCAGAAGGTTGAAGGAGAGGCGATGTCGTTGAAATCGGTGCCACCGACGGCGACGTTATAAGGAGTGGACGCAAACCCACTGACCTGTAGCCCGAATTCAGCCGGAGCGGGTGGTGCATTGTCGTGGCCATCGCAACCCGCCGAGCCGCTATCGCCCGCAGCGAGAATCACTGTGATTCCCTGAGCTGCGGCCTGTTGCCAGAGAGAGTTGAAAAATTGATTGCCGGCGGTTCCAAGGCCCGCTTCGCAGATGCCGTAACTTTCGCTAATGATCGGCGCAATATTTTGGTCCACGGCAAACTGAGCGGCGAGATCGACGCCGAGGGTAGTATTCGTGGTCGCAGAGATGACGAATTTTACGGTGGCGCCTTTGGCGACAGAGCCGGACCACTCGATATCCAGATCCGACTCGGTCTCATCGCCCGGCGAAATGCCGGGATCAGGGCCGTCCACGACAACAACGGGGTCCTTCGTGGGAAGGCCGAAGAGGGCCTGGAAAGATTCGATGTCGCTGTTGACAACGTCGCTTTCACCGATGACGGCGATGGTTTGGCCGGTACCGTCGTTGACAGGAGTGGCATTCCAGAGCGGCAGGACGTTGTAAATGGTGGCGAAATCAAAGGGGCCGAGCCCAAAACAAGTGATCGGCGCACCGGTGTTGGGATTAGTGCCACAACTGAGGGTAAAGAGCGGTTTGGTAGTTCGCACGGCCTTGATCGCGCCCGTGGAGCGGTTCTTGGTATAAACGCCGGAAACGACGTGCATCGCCTTACGCGGAAAATTGTGAAGCGTGTCAAGCCCGACGACAACCGGCGCGAGTGCGGTAGGAATCGAAGGATCGCTTGAGTTCGCCCAGTGCTCTGCGCCGCTGACACTGTATTTATGGATGGCGGTGCGGAAGGCGGACTGAACTTGTCCGGCGGTGCCGGAGAATTCGATGACAGTCGCGCCATTTGATACGCGATTGACGGCGAATCCCTGGGATTGCAGCCAGGAGACGACCGCTTGAATGTCTTGCGCGGAAGGGCCGAATTGCACACCGAATTGCTGTGGCGTGAGCCAATTGTGGTAGCTCGCCGATGCGGAATTCTGCTGATCCTGGAGTAGCTGCTCAAGGGCGGATTCCTGATCGGGACCGCGGCGCAGCAGCAGGAGCATGCGTTCCATGGGAAGGGTAGAGGGCGCGGCACCTACGTCGTACTGAGCCCGCGCAAGGTAATACGTGTTCCCGGTGAGGACGGTCCGGTTCGCTTCGTCAATGGGCTGCACGATGCGTGAGGGAATGGCCGGAGACTGGGCCGAAGCGAAAGGTACAAAGAGCGCGAAAACTGAGATTATCGCCAGGCACACACTGACGGCTCGAAAACGGCTGGGTTGCATTCGCATGGGGCTCCCTGCCCGGACAAGCCTGCGGAGCACCGGGGGTACAGGGAGCTTTATCGGAAGTTGTCACAGGAGTCAAGTGATATTGGGGGTGAAAGGAAATCGAATCTTACTTCCCGGGTCACTCGCAGTGGTTACAAATACCGCTGTTGCAGGATTGCGATGTGGTGCGCGACGTGTCCGGCAATCGTGTAAGACAGCGCATTTACGGTAACAGAATTCCCGCTGGCGATACCGCTGCGCGCCCAAGCGTCATCCGGCAGATTGCGGAAAAATGCCAGGGTAGCCTCGCGGATTTTCTGGAACTCCCGGACACGATCGCCCCATGAATACTCGTCGGCCCGAGCAGAGGTGGCGCCGATGTTCTGATCGAAACTCGGGAGCGGGTCACTAAAGCCGCGGCCGAACCAGAGTGCTCGGAACGCGAATACACGCTCGGTGTCGTTAACGTGACTTAGTACTTGCCGGATGCTCCACTTTTCCGGAGCGTATCGGTGCAGCGACTTTTCCTCGGAGACACCACTCAGCAAGGAAGCTACATCTCGTAGCTGGGATTCCAGCACTTCCACGATGTTGTCGCCCGAGATTCGATTTATGTAGCTGAAATAGTGCGGCGCGGCTTCGTCAGGTTTCGGAAATCCCATGGCCCCAATGCCTGTTCTAATATTTTCGCAGCACTCCCACTACTCGTCCCTGTACTTTTACATCCGCAGCCAAAACGATGATGGGGGCCATTTGCGAGTTCGCCGGCTGGAGCCTGACCTTTCCGCCCGGTTCGCGGTAAAAACGCTTTACCGTGGCCTCGTCTTCTCCGACGAGCGCCACAACGATCTCCCCAGGGTTGGCCACTTGGGTTTGTTCTACAACTATGTAATCACCGTCGAGAATGTGATCGTCGCGCATGGATTCGCCGCGCACTTGCAAAACGTATGTGTTCTGTCCGCGGGCGAAATCGGCCAGCGAGATCGTTTCGCGGTCCTCTACCGCTTCCAAGGGCCGTCCGGCCGCGATGCGTCCCGCCAGAGGCAGTTCCACTACGTGGCGATCGAGCAATTGCTCGCGTATGGGCTTGGGGAGCTGCATGACTTCGATTGACCGGCTTTGATTGTATCCGCGGCGGATGAAACCCTTTTTCTCCAGGGTGGAGAGATGCTTATGCACCGTCGCCAGCGAAGTCAGCTTCAATGAGCTCGCAATTTCTTCAAAACTCGGCGAGTAGCCGTTTTTGTTAAGGAATCCGACTAAGTAGTCCAGGACTTCCTTTTGCCTCTTCGTCAGTGTCATCCTGCCCCCTATGCGCGGTAGCGTGGCCACTGTAGGCGAACTAAAAGCGAAAGTCAATAGTACTTCAGGTCAGTGTCCTTTTATCAGCGATTGCGCCTGCCCTTTTCCTCTAGACTTAACAGCTCTGCGAACGCAGCGCACTTTTCGCGAGACTTGACGATGTCCAACGACTCCTCAACCGCCCAACAAGACCCTGAATCCGAATATCGCAGCCGTTTGGAAGTAATGCGCGAGATCGAATCGCGATACAAACAGACCGCTGCGAAACTTGGTCCGACCACTCTGCTCTTCTTGGCCGTCTCGGTTGTCTGCGCGGGGTGGATTATCACAACCAGGATCAGCGCAATTTACTGGGTCTTGCTCCCCGTATCGTTGCTCATTCTTTTCGCGATCGCTCATGAGCGCGTGATTCGCGCGATTCGAAGGAGCTCCCGTAAAATCGCCTTTTACGAACGCTGTCTCGCGCGAATCGGCAATAAATGGATGGGAACCGGCGAGACGGGCGACCGCTTTTCTGACCCGTCGCATCCCTACGCGCGCGATCTCGATGTCTTCGGAGCAGGGTCGCTTTTCGAGCTGCTTTGCACCGCGCGCACTCGAGCGGGTGAGGAAATTCTAGCGAATTGGCTTTTGGCTCCAGCCCCGCCGGACGAAGTGCGCCTTCGCAACGCCGCCATTTCCGAACTAAGCAATCGGCTCGATCTGCGTGAAGACTTGGCGGTTGTCGGAAAAGATTTTCGCTCTGGCGTTAAACCGGAAGCCCTGGTTATGTGGGGAGAAGGTACTTCGGCACTCAATCCCGGATTCTTGCAGATTCTTTTACTCGTGCTTGGCTTACTGTGGATTTGCAGCCTAATTGCCTGGGCCGCTTTCGACCTCCGATATCCAGCTCTCCTGATTTCCATCGTGAACGCCGGAGTCGCCTCGAGATTTCACCAGCGCGCATCGAAGAGTGCTTCCGCGATCGAGGAAGCAGCTCACGACCTGAAATTGCTTTCGCAGGTGCTCGCTCTAATAGAGCGGGAGAAGTTTTCTTCNNAGTCCATTGCCCGCTTGAATCGGCTGGTTGATTTCCTAGTGTCGCGCCGGCACCTGGCTGTGAAAGTCCTCGACCCATTCGTATTCTGGAGTTTGCAGTGGACGCTCGCCATCGAATCCTGGCGCAAGAAGTTTGGCCGCGCGATAGCCCCCTGGCTTGCTTCGCTGGGCGAAATCGAAGCTCTGTCGGACCTCGCGGGCTACGCCTACGAGCATCCTCAGGACGTTTTCCCCGAATTCACCGATGAAGGGCCGCTCTTTGACGCCGAAGGACTCGCTCATCCCCTGATTCCCGAGAGCCGTGCCATCCGAAACGATTTAATCCTGGGAAGCAACCTGCGCCTCATAATTATCAGCGGCCCCAACATGGCCGGTAAAAGCACATTCCTTCGCTCGATTGGAATCAATGCCGTTCTCGCGCAATGCGGTGCTCCTGTGCGCGCAAATAAACTTCGGCTTTCTCGCCTGGCTGTCGGCGCTTCCGTTTGCGTTCTAGATTCCCTGCAGGGCGGAATTTCACGCTTTTATGCGGAGATCACGCGTCTGAAAGTAATCGCAGACTTGACGGATGGTCCCTTGCCGGTGTTGTTCTTGCTCGATGAATTGCTACAGGGAACGAATTCGCACGACCGCCGCATCGGCGCGGAGGCTGTTGTGCGGAACTTGCTGAAACGAGGCGCCGTTGGATTGCTTTCGACTCACGATCTGGCTCTGGCTGAAATTGCTGCTCCGCTGGGAGCCACTGCCGCAAACTTCCATTTTGAAGATCACCTCGAAAACGGCAAATTGCGCTTCGACCACCGGCTGAGCCCGGGGATCGTTCAAACCAGCAATGCTTTGCAGCTTATGCGCTCGATTGGGCTCGATGTTTGAGACGCGGTAGCGCTAATGGCGCGCTCGCCGATGCCTGCGAGAGCGCGGTCAGTAACATCCATCTTTGCCGGACAACGAGCGATGGCTGCTGCGCATCTTACCGAATGCCCGAAGCGTAATGACTGCTTCCCCAATTTCCGTTTTCCTGTTAGCCGCGTTGTGCTACGCTTTCCTGGGGCAAGAAGGTTCTCATCCGCATGAAAAATCTCGAACAAAAAGACCATAAACTTTCGTATCTCTCCGCATTAATGGACGTGGGGTCCTAAAAAACTATGGCTTTGACCACCATTGAAATTCCGAAGCGCAAGCGCGAAATAATTGACAACGCCGTGATCCGTTTCTGCGGCGACTCCGGTGACGGCATGCAGATCACCGGTAGCCAGTTCACCAACACCGTCGCTCTATACGGCAACGATCTGGCGACTTTCCCCGACTTTCCGGCTGAAATCCGCGCCCCTGCGGGAACTCTGCCCGGCGTCAGCGGGTTCCAGGTCCACTTCTCGTCGAGTGACGTTTACACGCCCGGCGACTCGGTGGACGTTCTCATCGCCATGAACCCCGCTGCTTTGAAAATGAATTTGGCGGATTTGAAAACCAACGGAATTCTGATCGTCAATCTCGACGACTTTCAGCCAAACGATCTGCGCAAGGCGCAGATTGTGACGAATCCGCTGGAAGATCATTCACTAGACGGCTACCGCCTTTTCGCCGTTGAGCTCACCAAAATGACTCGCGCGGCGCTGAAAGATCTCGGGCTCGACGCCAAGAGCATGGACCGTTGCAAGAATTTCTTCGCCCTCGGAATGTGTTACTGGCTCTACAACCGCTCCATGGAGCCCACGCACGGCTGGCTCGAAGAAAAATTCAAGACCAAGCAGCAACTAGTTCAAGCCAACAAACTCGCCATGAAGGCGGGGTACAGTTACTGCGAAGCTACCGAAGCATTTCAGATCAGCTATGAAATTCCGCCGGCTAAACTTACGCCGGGCGTGTATCGCAATATCAGCGGAAACGCGGCGCTGGCGCTGGGCTTCGTGGCCGCTTCGCAAAAGGCAGGCATCCCTCTTTTTCTGGGTTCTTATCCGATTACGCCGGCTTCAGACATCTTGCACGAGCTCTCCATGTATAAAGACTTCGGCGTAATCACTTTTCAAGCCGAAGACGAGATCGCCGCAATTACTTCAGCCATCGGCGCTGCCTATGCGGGAGCTCTTGGCATCACCTCGACATCGGGCCCCGGTATGGCGCTCAAGACCGAAGCGCTGGGCTTGGCCGTCGCCGTGGAATTGCCGCTGGTGATTTGCGATATTCAGCGCGGCGGCCCGTCCACCGGCCTGCCAACCAAGACGGAACAAGCAGACCTGCTGCAAGCTTTGTTTGGACGTAACTCCGAAGCTCCCATTCCAGTCGTGGCGCCCTCGTCGCCCGGTGATTGTTTCTGGATTGCNNCTCGAAGCCAGCCGGATCGCCATTAAACACATGGTTCCCGTCATCATTTTGTCCGACGGTTATCTCGCTAACGGCGCCGAACCATGGAAAGTTCCGACGATTGACGAATTGCCCGAAATTCCTGTGCATTTCGAAACGAATCCCGAAGGCTTCCTTCCATATCGGCGCGATCCGGTCACGCTGTCGCGTCCGTGGGCCGTCCCTGGCACGCCGGGACTGGAGCATCGTATCGGTGGAATCGAAAAGCAGGATGTCACCGGTAACATCGACTACGAGCCACTCAACCACGAGCACATGGTTCGATTGCGTGCGGCGAAAGTCGAGGCAGTGGCTGACGATATCCCGCCGGTGGTTCCTGAAGGCGATCAGTCAGGCGATTTGCTGATTATCGCCTGGGGTTCCACGCACGGCCCCATCACCGCGGCGCTGAATGCTCAGCGAGAAAAGGGCCGCAGCATCGGCCACGTCCATCTCCGCCATCTCAATCCGCTCCCGAGGGACCTCGGCGACGTGATCAAACGCTTCAAGAAAGTGCTCGTCCCGGAGATGAACATGGGCCAGCTTTTGATGATTCTCCGCGCGAAATACCTGGTGGACGCTCAAGGCTACAACAAAATTCAGGGCAAGCCCTTCAAGACCTCAGAGATCGAAAACAAAATCGAACAGATGCTTGGCTTGGCTCCCTTCACGTCGCAGGAAGACGATTTTGATGAGCAGGCAGGAGAGTAGATATGACCACGGCCACTTTGCCCGTCTATACAAAAAAAGATTTTCAGACCGACCAGGAGATTCGCTGGTGTCCGGGATGCGGGGACTACGCCATCCTCTCTGCCGTGCAAATGGTCTTCGCCGACCTGGGTATCCCGCGTGAGAAATTCGTGATCATCTCCGGGATCGGATGCTCCAGCCGATTTCCGTATTACATCAACACATTCGGATTCCACACCATTCATGGACGCGCGCCCGCCGTGGCCACCGGTTTGAAGATCGTTCGTCCGGACCTGGAAGTATGGGTCGCCACCGGTGACGGCGATTCGCTGTCCATCGGCGGCAATCACACCATTCACATGCTCCGCCGCAATGTCGGCCTGAAAGTGCTGCTGTTCAACAATAAAATCTACGGGCTCACCAAAGGCCAATACTCGCCGACTTCCGAAGTCGGCAAAAAAACCAAGTCTACACCGTTCGGCACCACCGACCGTCCTTTCAACCCGATCTCGCTTGCTATCGGATCGGAAGCCACTTTTGTGGCGCGCTCCGTGGACGTGTTCCAAACTCACTTGAAAGATACCTTGAAGAAAGCCGCGGCACATAAAGGTTCCGCCTACGTGGAGATTTTGCAGAATTGCAACATCTTCAACGACGGTGCGTGGGAAACGGTCACCGAAAAAGAAGCGCGCAGCGAAAATATCGTTCAGCTCGAACACGGCAAGCCGCTCATCTATGGCAAAAACCGCGACAAGGGAATTCGATTAAACGGGCTGGACCTGGAAGTCGTGCAGCTTGGAAACGGCGTCACGGAAAAAGATCTGCTGGTTCACGACGAAAAGCATCCGCGCGCGGCCTACGCCTTTCTGCTCGCGCACATGGAGCATCGTCCCGGATTCCCCACGCCCATCGGCGTCTTCCGCTCTTGGGACAACGTGCCGCGCTATGAAGACCTGATCAACGACCAAATTCGCGAAGTGCAAGCGAAACGCGGCAAAGGTGACCTGGCAAAACTCCTTCGCTCGGGCGATACCTGGGAATTGAAAGCCTAGCTCTGCCTGCTTTAACGGCAACCTAGTCCTAAAGTGAAACGGCGCCGCTGGGTTTTCCCCGCGGCGCCGATTTCATTTCCGAAGCTGACCGAATCATCGAGCCGTATCGGAAAATTGTTTTATGGAGTCGACCCCGGCGGTGCCGCAGGCGCAGAGTTCTTGGCCAACACTGCATTTGGCTGCGTCAATTTCAGCGGCATCAGAGCAAGCGCGTGGTCGCGAAGCGCCACGAATTGGCTCCAGTCGCGCTTTGCGACGGGATCGGACGGCGGCAAAGGCAGTCGCTCGAAATTCAAAAATTGTCCCTGCTTCTGAATTCGAAAATCCAGGTGCGGGCCGGTAGCCAGTCCGGTCATGCCCACGAGCCCGATGCTCTGGCCTTGCTCCACACGCTGCCCGGAACGAACCAGGATGCGCGATAGATGCATGTAGTAGGTGGTGTATCCGTTCGTATGCTGAATCTCCACCAGATTTCCCGCTCCGCCTTTGGCTCCGGCGAAAATCACGCGGCCTTCGCCAATCGTCTGCACCGGAGTGCCGCTGGGCGCTGCGTAATCGATCCCGAGATGCGGCCGGTATTCCTTCAGGATGGGATGGAAGCGATGCGCGCTGAAATGCGATGTAATCGGCGCGGCAAACTTGAGCGGTGAATGCAGAAACGCCTTCTTCATTGACTTCCCTTCCGGCGTGAAATATGCGGGGTTTCCTGAAGCGTCATGAAAGAGTACTGCACCATAAGGACGGCTCCCGTTCTTGTATTCCGCGGCCAGAATCCGTCCGTACGAAAGCACTTCGCCGTTCGAGAGGAGCTTCTTTTCAACCACCACGCGGAACGTGTCGCCAGGGCGAGGGTCGGTGTAAAAATCCAAGTCCCAGCCGAAAATCTGCGCCAGCCGCATCGCCAACTCCGGCTTTTCGCCGGCGTTGATCACCGCTTCAAAAAGCGAGCCGTGGACTTCCCCCATCACCCCCACCGTCTCCGTTTCCGACGGAATGATTTCAATCGCGGAATGGAAGTTGCCGCCTTGTGGCGCGATCGTAAGCACTCGGTCTGTATCAATCCGGTAACGCACTGAGCGCAACTCGCCAAGAACGGAGCGGCCCACGGCCAGGCGATTTCCAGCGCGTAAATGCCTAAGGTCGAAAACAGACTGGGCGGAAGAAATCAAGCGCGCGACGGTGCCTGCATCAATTCCCAAGCCTTCCAAGAGCGTGTGAAAAGGAACCCGCGCGGGAACCAGTCGCTCGCTGTAGAGGACAACCTGTTCCTGAATTCGCCGCGCTTCTTCGCGTGCGGACGTCGCCTGCGAACCGACTTCAGCCTCCGCGGAATTGCGAACGTAATAGGACGCGCCCACGCAGGCGGCGCCCACGGCCACCAGAACGCACCAAAATAATATTTTGCCGAACTTGCCCATATCCCCCAATCGCCTTGCTCAGAGAGGTACCGAGGATATCTTAAGCGGACCCGCGCGGAAAAGAAAAATGGCCCGTTCTGCTACATGGCAGTAAACCTGGCGGGATTTCGAACTGATTGGGTTCTACCGGGTCGGGTCGAACGTTCTACTGCGAGCCGCCTGCGGAGGTGGTGTACGCCGGTTGGCGAACTGATTCGACGAAGTAATTGCGTTCGCGCAGCCCGTGGTAAATTCGGCCGGCGATCTCGGACGCGTGGGGTCCGCTAATGGACCGGCTTCCTCCGCGAATTAGCACCACCAGAACAATTTTCGGGTGCGCTTGATCGGCGTAGGAAACGAACCAGCCCAGCCGCCCGCCGAGCGATTCATCGTTACAAGTGCCGGTTTTTCCCAGCGCCTGCTCGCCGTCAGGATCGTAACTCTGTTTTGCAGTGCCATACATTACCGCGGCCAGCATGCCTTCGCGCAAATCGGGGAGCAGCGGCGCGATATCAAGCTGCTGCCGAACTTTAGGCTGAAAATTCTGACGATCCTCNNGCAAGCTGCAGCGGCGTGATGCGGATGCCTTCGCCGAAGCTCGACATACGAGCGACTCCGCCGTAGGCCGGAATGCGCGGCGGCAATAAACCGGGCTGTTCTTCCTGGATATTGTATCCCGCGCGCGAACCCAGTCCCATCAGCGTCGCGTATTTTGAAACTCTCTCGAATCCCAACTGCTTGCCGACTTCCTCGAAATACACGTTGTTGGAATGCGCCATGGCCTCGGTGAGGTCCATATAGCGGCGGCGGCCAACTTTCAGCATGGTGTCGCGAGTGATCACGCCTTCTTCCAGGCCCGCCAGCGCAATTACCGGCTTGATCGTGGAGCAAGGCTCAAATCCGGAAGAGAAAGCCATTTTTTGATTGACGATTGTCAGGATGCGCCCGGTGCTGGGATCCATCGCGAGTACCGAACCGTTGGCGTGCCCTAAAGCGTCGAGCGCGACCTGGCGAATGACCGGGTCGTCATATTCTACTTTGTCGCCTTTTCCGGGATCGGCGTAACTCGGGGTGCCGCGCTTGTGATGCGTGCTGGTCGCCGGCGGCGCACCGAACGCAACTCCCAGCGCGCCTGCGAGAAACAGGCAGACTATCGATACCGTTTGATAAAGGACTGGTTGGCGGCGCATTGGGATTTGTATTAGCCCGTAGCCTTCTCAATCAGGATGCAAACGTAGTTTAAGGAAGTGGCACAGGTTCGCGCAACTGTTAAGGAGGGCAGCTTTCCTGGTGAGCATAACTGGCCTGGAGTTCCAGTCTACGCGTCCCGTGTGGCATGAATCGGCGTCCCACCGAAGCCAATCCTGGCTCCGACGGCGGGAGCCGCGGAATCTTGCTTAAACGCGTGATGCTGAGCGGAAAATCGGCGCTAGCGGGCCGAGCGACCTTGCACAGCGGCTGCTGCTTTGGGCGCCTGTTTCGGCGCTTCGGCTGCGGCTGCCGGCTTGGCCTGATCTTCCACCGAAGCAAGATTTGTCGGCAGGCCCAATAGCTTGCGCAGGTCGTGTTCGATCTTCGCGCGGATGTCCTTGTTTTCCTTCAGGAACAGCCGGGCATTGTCGCGTCCCTGCCCCAGGCGTTCGTTCTTATACGAGATCCACGTGCCCGATTTTTCGAGCAGGCCCTTGGCCACACCCAAATCGACCAAGTCGCCCTCGCGCGAAACACCTTCTCCATAAATGATGTCGAACTCAGCTTCGCGGAACGGCGCAGCCACTTTATTTTTCACGATCTTTGCGCGAGTGCGCGAGCCCACCACGCGATCGCCTTCCTTGATGGACTGTATGCGCCGAATATCCACGCGAATCGAAGAGTAAAACTTCAGCGCGCGCCCGCCCGTAGTTGTTTCCGGGTTGCCGAACATCACCCCGATCTTTTCGCGAATCTGGTTGATGAAAATCAGGCAGGTCTTCGACTTCGACACAATCGCCGTCAGTTTTCGCAGCGCCTGCGACATTAAGCGCGCCTGCAAGCCCATCTGCGCGTCGCCCATGTCGCCTTCGAGTTCGGCGCGCGGAACCAGGGCCGCGACCGAATCGACGACGATGATATCCACGGCATTCGAGCGAATCAGCGCTTCGGCAAT
>PLZZ01000151.1:14765-16644 GCA_003153585.1 Acidobacteriota bacterium
CGCGGGAAACCGCCCACACCCAGCGCTGCGTCAATCGAGATGGACCCGGTCGGTATCACGTTCACCGGAACCAGCACATCCTTGTTTCCCAGGCGCATGATCGAACCTTTGCCATACTGTTTTTCAATTTGCGATATCGCTAGATCCAAATTTTTTGTTTTTTCGTCGTTCATCGTTAGACCTCGAGAGGGATTTCGTTTAGCTTCCTGGGAAAGGCGCGCTGAGTGTACTACCAAGTATCCTCACCCCCAAACTTGCTCATCCTAACATGAGGCGAAGAAAAAGCAAAAGGTATTTCTGGCCCTTTTTCGCGTTCCGACATCGCCCAACGCTACTGGTCCAGGCTGCTCGTGTGCGTCAGCGTGGCATAAATCTGATGCATAAAATCCCGGTCAACAGGAATGTCCCCGGGAGCGAACCAAGGCTTCCATGCTTCCGGCAAGCCTTCATCCACGATTTCCTTTTCACTCTTACCTGCGGAAATTTCCTGCCGGACGTGCGCAATCGTCTGCTGCAAGAGCGGCAGATACATCGCCAGCTCGCCGCGATTCGAGAGCCGGCTGTGCCCGGTGATAATAATCGTGTCGTCGTTGATCCGCTCCAGGACTGCAGAGAGAGAACGCGCAATCCCCTCCATGTCAACGCCGCCAGCAAGCCCTCCCTTGCTATCGTAGATATCCCCGACATCCAAGACATTCGCTTGAGCGAAATAAACCACGGAATCTCCGTCGGTGTGTCCGTTGGCGTAGTGATCCATCTCAATATCTTCGCCGTCAAAATGAAGCGTCAACGAATCGCGAAAAGTGATGCGCGGCCAAGCGCGTTCGGGATACGGACCGATCGGCGTTGGAGACCATGCCGGCGTCTGCTTAGTCATCAACCGCTTGCGCACATTCTCCTGTGCGATAATGATCGCATCCGGCCCATAGATTTCGTTGCCGCCAACGTGGTCGTAGTGCCAGTGCGTGTTCAGCAGAAATTTCACTGGGCGCTTTCCCATATCATCCAGCGCTTTCTGAACCAGAGGATTTCCGATCGCTTCCGGGTGATCCACAAGCAGATAGCCCTCGGGACCCGAGAGCACGGCAATATGAAAGACATCCTGCGGCACGTGAATCTGAATCAGGGTAATGTTCCCTCGCACNNCGGAGCACAGTTTTCATAAGGTCCTCATTGGGACGATCCATCAGTCGGACACAATTCTTCCGGCTTAGACGCCCAAGAAGTCGCGCCGTGAGCGCAAGGAGGAAACTGAAGACTCTTTGTGGGTCGTGGCTTTAGCCACGACATAACGGCTCGTCGGTGTAGTCGGCTTCAGCCGCTGAAGTTCCGGTCTTGCAGCCGCAAGCTCACAGAGCCTGCTAATATTTGTAGAACCCGCGTCCGGATTTGCGGCCCAGCCACCCGGCGGCCACATATTTCTTCAGCAGCGGACACGCTCGATACTTAGGATCGCCAAATCCTTTCGATAGCACTTCGAGAATGTCGATGCAGACATCCAGCCCGATGAAGTCCGCCAGTTCGAGCGGCCCCATCGGATGATTCATCCCGGTTTTCATCACCGCGTCCACGGCCTCGGGCGTCGCCACGCCCTCCATCACGCAAAACGCAGCTTCATTGATCAGCGGCATCAGCACGCGGTTCGAAACAAAACCCGGCGCGTCATTCACCGCCACGGGCTTCTTCTCCAGCTTTTCGCACAGCGACATCGTAGTCTCGAAAGTTTCCTCGCTCGTAGCCAGCCCGCGAATCACTTCCACCAGCATCATCATCGGCACCGGATTCATGAAGTGCATCCCGATGAACTTTTCCGGGCGCGAAGTTTGCGCCGCAAGCTGCGTAATCGAAATCGAAGACGTGTTGCTGGCCAGAATCGCGC
>PLZZ01000047.1:0-252 GCA_003153585.1 Acidobacteriota bacterium
GTCTTCAGCGAAATATCGACGGTGGTTACGACGACGCGTGGCCAGGGTGCGTGAAGGACGATGCGGGAGGCTTCGGGGTCCATCCACAGATTGAATTCGCGACGGGGCGTCATGGTGAATTCGGGGTCGTCGGTGTGGGGATTCAAACTGCCACCCATCAAGACGAGTTCTTTGGCGAGGGATGCGAACTGAGGGTCGATGGCCTGCGCGAGAGCGAGGTTTGTGAGCGGACCGCCTTCATAAATTGTGACC
>PLZZ01000047.1:291-6166 GCA_003153585.1 Acidobacteriota bacterium
TTGCCGTAGAGCGTTTCCCACCGAGCGATGTACTCCTTGCTGTTCACCAGGGGGAAAGCCGCACCGGGGACGACGGGAATATCGGCGCGGCCGATAATTTCGAGGAGGCGCAAAGCGTGCAGGACTTCTTCATCGCGCCAAGCGTCACCGGTGGGGATGGTGATGCCGAGAACATCGGTGTCGGGCGATTGCACGAGGGCGAGGATGGCTTGCGTGTTGGTGCCGCCGGGCCCGGAGCAGTCTTCGTCGATGATAATTTTGCGTTTTTCCTGGGCAGCAAGGGGAGATGCGGCGACGACCACGGCAAAAAACAGGAGCGCGCAGAGAACGCACTTTGAGAAAGTGGTGAGCAAAAAAGCGAGCTTCCGCGGGGGAGTTGACGGTGAAATGTCGTGACACCGATTGGTTGAAAGTTCTCGATTAGAACGGGGTGCCGTTGTTTGTTTTCTATGAGTTAGGAAGTGTTCTAATAAACGATGTTCTCGATTAGAAATTCCGTAAAACGGCAGCAGATTCGAGCCAAGAAGCGATCCGGATCGGCTGGCGATTTCGCCACCATTTGCTCGGAAGCTCGAACAATTGAGTAGCTGCCCTGTGCAGTTTGTGAAAGCAATCAACCGGGAAGCCTCAGGGGCTAAAACCCCCGCGGGGTGAGCCAGCTTTAAGTCGGAGCTTAAGCTCCGACCCCCTAAGGAGTCGGCTATCAGGCGCAGAGTAGAGGCCGGGCGGGGCTCCGACACACCCAGCCTGTGGCCAGCGCTGGACTTCGTTGCGCCGCGCCAGGCTGCCGCTCGTTTGTGCTCCCTCGTCATCATAGCTCCAGAATTACGCTAGCACGGAGAAGCGCGGTTTGGAAGGATGTGCATGCTGTGGACACTTTGATTTGGAGAAGTTACTTCATTCCGCGGACCATATTGTAGAAGTCACTTTCCCATTTTCTGTCGTTGTAAGCGAGCATTATCATCATCTGGTGAGAAACTGCGCAGACGATGTGTAAGTCTTTGGGATCCGAAGACTTGTTCGACTCCACACAGACAGTAGGAATTCCAGCCACAGTTAGTTCCGAAATTCGCCCGATGCCGTATCCATTTCTCATCATCTCGCTCGAATACTCTCTTCTCCATTGGTCATCGTTTGCCGATGGGGCATCTGTTCGCGGATAGAATCGCGCCACGGCGAATTCTCCGTGACGCGACATCGCGGTCACATTGCATTCGTGTATAAAGCCTGCTTGGAACCAGCCATTCGGCACCGGAATATTTCGGTCGCCGCATTGAATCGCATCCCCGTGCTTCCAGTGCCATAGCTTCGCGTAAATCGTCCACCTGTTGGCGCCGCAAACCATTATGAGAATGCCGAGGATGACGACAGTCCAAAAGGTCAGACTCTTCCGGCTCATTTCGCTCGCGCCCGCTGCACCTTCACTAGAACTGGAAGCGGGCTCCGAATTGAGCGGCGAAAGCGGTGGCGCCCGGAGCGAGTTCGTCAACAGTGCGGTATCCGGGCGTGTTGTGTGGATTCGGTATGGCCGTCAGCGAAGGGCAAGTGATGTTTGCATACAGCGTCGCATTCACGGGCGTACACGCAGAGTTGCTCGTGGGACCTACGAAGCCAAAAACGTCGGGGTCGGAGTACAAGTTGCTGGCATTCGTGAGGTTGAATAAATCGGCACTCAAGCGCAGGGAATAGTGCTCTTTGATACTGAAGTCCCTGGCGATACGAATGTCCCAGTTATAGAAGGCAGGCTGGCGCCCGGGATACTCAGGCAGAAGAAATGGCTTTCCGCCGCCAATTTGGACGGTAGGCCGGTCGTTGTTCGCAAACTGGTTGATAACCCCATCACCGTTGATATCCACATTTGAATAAGCAGGGTAGGCGAGGCCGCTGTGAAGAATGAAGTTGGTGCTGAAATTAAAGGCCCAGGGGAGATCGAGGACCATGCCACCCTTAAACTGGTGAGTGATATCGAGGCCGTCACGGCCGTAGTCTAAGTTGAGATTGAATGGATCCTGGGGGCCGAAGAAAGTTTCGGTGTCGCGCTCGCTGGAAGCATTCGCAAAGTTCCGCGACCAAGTGTAATTGGCGAAGAACTGATAGCGATTCGAGAAACGCTTGTTCACACCTAATACAAACTCGTTGTAGTTCCCACGGCCGAAGCTGCCGAGTTCGCTGGAGCTAAAGAGTGTGGGATCAAGGGGAGTAGCGAACTGGGTTATAGGGTCGCCCGGTGCTAGCTGAGTTGCAGTGCCAGCGATGAGTGTCCTGCCGAACGCGTCTTTACCCATGGGGATAAAGTTTCGGAACCATTGAGTGGTACTGAAACCACCTGTGCGCAAGTCCGTGGAGTGTACGAAGGCATAGTTTGCCGAAACGGTCCAGCTATTCGTGAACGAATGCTCGACGCCGACGGTGAGGTTAGAGACGCGCGGATTGCGAAACGCCGGGTCCACGTAACTGATACCCGGACATCCGGCGATGCTGGAGCATAGGTCGCTGGCTCCGATAGGCAGAGTCGACGGGAAAAGATAGGGGAAAGCCGCCGCTCCAGCAACGGTACTCGGGGGTGCGCAGAATTCGAAAAACGCCGATGGGCAGAAAATGGTTGTTTGCTTCGAGGTGCCGATCGTCGGGAAAAAGATCAAGGGTGTCTGAGCATAATAGAGACCCCAAGCTGCGCGTACGACGGTGGGATGCTCGGTACCGCCTACGTTCCAGGCCAAGCCAACACGGGGACCAAATTGCGCGAAATCGTCAGGGACACGTTGAGGCGGAGCGACCTGCTTGCTGGAATTCCCCTCGCCTATCCAAACCGTGTTTCCGGGAATCGCCGATTGCGGTTGGGGGTTCCATGTGCCGTCCCAACGGAGGCCATAGGTCAAGGTGATGCGTGAGGTGAGCTGCCACTTATCCTGCCAATAGAGACCCATTCCGGTCTGGTAGTTGTTAAAGAGGGTGTTGTCCTTAAAGAGTTGAGCGATCTGCTGCTGTTGGGTGGTTCCGGTTTGCCCATTCAGGCCAAGTCCTTGCTCGAAGAAGAAGGGATTGGACGCGGAAGGGATGGGTTGTCCGGTGTTTGCTGTGTAGTTCGCGCACCACGGAGCGGTGGGGCTGGGCTCAAAATCGCAAAGGGTATTGAATTCATACTCGCCCGAACTCCATCCGGCAAAAATGTCTTTTCGGTCGGTAAAGCTATCCACATCGCCGCCGAACTTCATGTCGTGCCTGCCGAACGAGTAGGAAAAGTTGTCGGCACCTTGGAGCTTGCCGGCGTCGTTGTTGCTTGGAAGATAAAAACGCTGACCAAATGACATGCCCGTCTGATTGATGAGGATCTGGGGCGCGCCACTATCAATCGGATGGCGCTTGCGCGTTTCGCCGCTGACTTCCACGCGAAGTTCGTTCACTTTGCGCCCAAGGACGGAGGTGAGGGCGAACACGCCGCCGATACCCTGGTTCACGAAATTCTCAGCAGCGCCAATGGAGTAGGGAGTTTCGGTTTGTCCCTGGCCTCCGGTGAAGCCATTGGTGTGGTTGCGGCTGCCGAGGCCGCGAATACTGAAATGATTGGAAGGGCTGAATTGGTAATCGTAATGGCCTAACAGCGTAAAGAAATTCTGATATTGATTGTGCTCGCCGTTGAGAGCTCCGAGGGTAGGCACACCGTAACACGCCGGCAGGAGAGCTTCACCTACGGCTCCAGCGACGCAACCGGGAGGCAGGATGTTAGAAGTACCTGGCGTTGGCGCGCCGATGATTGGGCCTGCTGATGCCAAAAAGGCCGAGCATCCGGGATCGGCTGCGGTGCAGAAGACGGTGTCGAGCGGGCCATTTTCGCGCTGAATGTCAGTGGCGAGAAAAAGGAACTGGCGGTCTTTGTGAATGGGGAAGCCGACGGAACCGCCGAACTGATTTTGATTGTCGATATTGGAAGGCTCACCGAGGCCGTCATTCGCGGTCAGGTTGCCGCCGCGATAATATTCGTGCGCTTCGCCGTGGATTGCGTTGGTGCCGGACTTGGTGACCACGTTGAGCAAGCCGCCCGTGGCGCGGCCGAATTCGGGAGCGAAGCCGTTGGTGACGACTTGAAATTCCTGGACAGCTTCGAGCGGAACGGTGAGGTTCTTGGTTTCGAGCGAGCCGAAATTTTCGCCGAAATAATTGTTGGTGGAGTCCGCGCCGTCGATTACCAGGCCGCTGTAGTCGCTTTGTTGGCCACCGAGGCGGATGCCGCCGCGGAGTCCAGGAACAACTTGGGCGGAGGGAGAGAGAAGAGCCATGTCTCGATAATCGCGGCCGGGGAAGGGGAGATTCTCGACGCTAGTGGAATTGAGCAATTGGGTGATGCCGGCCGTGGTGGTGTCAACGACCGCTCCGCTGCTGGCGGTGACTTCAATGCTCTGAGATTGCGTTTTCAGGGGCATCGTGATGTCGAGCTGCAGGGAAGCGCCGACGTTGACGACGATCTGCTTGACGGTTGTTACGGCGAAGCCGTCGGCGACGGCGACGATGGTGTATTCGCCGGGAGCGACGTTATCGAAAGAGTAGGTGCCGTCCGCTTCGACAGGCAATTCGCGGCGAATGCCGGTGGAAGGATTCGTGAGCGTCAATTTGGCGGTGGCGACGGAGGCGTGAGACGTGTCAAACACGGTTCCGCGGATGGCGCCGTTCTGGGTGTTTTGCGCTAGTGCAACGCCGGCCGGCATAATCGAGCATGAGAACAGCACAGCCAGAGACACGGCCTTCCAGATTTTCATTGCGACCCTCCCGATGCTAGACGACATCTCAAACGGGACGACGATTCGTTGTAAGAATTGCTTAACACGTTGCGGTTAATGAATCTGAAGAAGGGTAGAAAAGACGTTACTTGGCAATACGTCGCCCGGAAATGCGCGCGAGCCCCATAATCCGCTTTTAGGACGTGAACGCCAACCAAGATGGGCGGTAGGCTAACGCTCGTGCTGTGTAGAGTCAACGAAAAACTGGCGTTACGCGCAAAGATTTCCACAGCGAGCGCGCAGGGAAAAAAAGTCCAATAAAACTGCTCAAGATTTTGTGGTAGTAGCGGAAGTGCTGCTAAACGCGCATCCTGCTAGAATCAGTCCCGAAATGAAACAGAGAAGACTCTACAGCGGACGATTGGCGCTGGTTGCCGCGGGCGTTCTACTGGTGGCAACTTGGGATTTAGTGGCGCAGCCGTTGGTGCAAGAAACAAAAGGCGAGATACTGCGCCGGCGTTCGGAGGTGGCTAACCCCTTTCACGTGCAATTCCAAGACGTTACGCGCGAGGCGGGGATTCATTTTCACCATGAGCGCGCGGCTTCGCCCGAAAAACTGTATTTGGAGACGATGGGGGCGGGAGTTGCGTGGATCGATTACAACCAGGATGGCTACCTGGACGCGTTTTTTGTAAACAGCGGGTACACTCCATTTTTTCATCCGGAGCACCCGCCACAGCCGGCGCTGTATCGCAACAATCGCGACGGCACGTTTACGGATGTAACGGCGGCGAGCAAGATTCATTCGGACGGCACGTTTTTCTTTGGCGTAGCGGTGGGAGATTACGATAACGACGGCTATCCGGACATCTACATGACCGGATACCGCCATTCAGTTCTGCTGCACAACAATGGAGATGGCACTTTCACCGATGTGACCGCCAAGGCAGGAGTGGGGAACGACGGAAACTGGGGCACGGCGGCGGGGTGGTTTGACTACGACCACGACGGCTTGCTCGACCTGCTGGTGACGAATTACGTGCAGTACGACGAAGACCATCCGGTGTCGTGCGGAGAAAATAAACCCGGATATCGCGCGTATTGCCACCCAGACAGTTTTCACGGCACGTCCATGCGGCTGTATCACAACAACGGCGACG
>PLZZ01000219.1:0-166 GCA_003153585.1 Acidobacteriota bacterium
GTCGCGGCCGTGTTGAAGGATTCAACGACGCGCCTCATCGGCCCGAACTGTCCCGGGATTATTTCTCCGGGAAAATGCAAAATCGGAATCATGCCTGGATCGATCCACAAGCAAGGCCATGTCGGTCTTGTCAGCCGCAGCGGTACGCTGACTTACGAAGCCGTGG
>PLZZ01000219.1:299-8465 GCA_003153585.1 Acidobacteriota bacterium
TCATCGCCGGCCAGACCGCGCCGCCCGGACGCCGCATGGGCCACGCCGGCGCAATTATTAGCGGCGGGCAGGGAACTGCTGCGGACAAATACAAGGCGATGCGGGCCGCCGGCATTCACACCGTCCAGAGCCCCGCGGAAATCGGCCACACGCTGGCCGACGCGCTGGGCAAGTCCGGAAAATCAAAGTCGAAGCCGAAGGCACGGCCCAATAACAAATCCAGAGTAAAGACAAAATCAAAGAAAAGAAAACGCTAGCAGTCTTTGATACAGATCTCTTAATGACGGGAGAACAGAATGGCAATAGAGCGAACACTTGCAATTATTAAGCCAGACGCAGTTGGCAGGGGCTTGACCGGTGAAATATTAAGCCGAATTCATGCGGCGAAATTCCGTATCATCGTAATCAAGACTCGGCGCCTCACCAAAAGAGAAGCCGAAGGATTTTACGCCGTTCACCGCGAGCGCCCGTTTTTCGCGGAGCTGACGGAATTCATGAGCACGAGCAAAGCGGTCGTAATGGTGCTCGAAGCGGAAAACGCAATCGCGAAATGGCGCGACACCATGGGGGCAACCGATCCGGCCAAAGCGGCTTCCGGGACCATCCGAAAAGATCTCGGCGCCAGCATTCAGTGCAATTGCACGCACGGTTCCGACGCGCCGGAAACGGCCGCCTTTGAAATCGGGTACTTTTTTTCCGGCTCGGAGTTAGTTTAGGAATTCCGGGCGGCCAAAATCTTCAAGCATTGCAAGCTTCGTCGATTTACGCCGCCCGCTTGTGCCTGCTTCAGTTCTTCGGAAAGTCGGGCGATGCCTTCACTTCCAGAATTTGTTTGGTGTGACGTTCGCTGTGCGCCCCGATGAAAATGAGCCATTCGTAGGCATCCATGGATCCGAATGGGCCGTCGCTAACGTGCTGGCGTAGGTCGGGTGTGGTCTTCATGAATTCGATCGTTCGCGCACGGCTTTTCAGGAAATGATCCAGGGTCTCCGCCGGTGTCCATCTTCCCGTCGGAACCATTGGCGGCGGGGCCTGTTTCTTCGCGCTGCGGTCGGGAGTCCTCTGGAGGATCATGGCATCAATCTTCGCAAAATCGCGATCGGGCGCGCCCGCTGGCCCGGTTTTCTCAGTGCTCTCCGCGGCTCCAAAAATATAGTCTTCGGCCAGGGCGATGTGTTCGAGCGTCTCGGCAACAGACCACTTGTCCGGCGCAGCCTTGAATTTCCACTGCGCTTCGGAAAGATCTTTGGTGGCTGCAATAATTGCGTCGCGAGTCTGTTCGAGATACTTCACGCCCCGATCGCGGTCGGCTTGCGTTAGGGCCTGGCCAAAAACAGCTGGGCCGAGGCAAACGGCTGCACACATGATTAGTAGCGACTTCCTCATTCTGATTTCTCCTGGGTGAATTCTGGTGTTCGTTCGCTACGATACGCCGTCCTTTGCCGATGTCAACGGCTATCGGGTCGCCCCGCGGTCAGAGGGAAAGTCCTCTTTTTGTTCCCACTTTTTCCTTCCGAAAGCTTTCGCGCGACCAGTCGGGTAGAATAGCGCCCGATGGACTCAGTCCGCGAATTGGGCAAATTCCTGGTCGTCGCCGGCATTGTCCTGGCTGCAGCCGGCGCGCTTTTGATGTCTGGTTCGAAGCTGCCGTTCCGGTTGGGCCGTTTGCCTGGCGATATCGTCGTGCAGGGCCGCAACGGTGGTTTTTATTTTCCGATCGTGACTTGCATCATTGTGAGCGTCGTCTTGACGCTCTTGATGTGGATCGTCAATTTTTTCCGGCGCTAACTCCATGAGCCAAGCAAACCTGTTCAACTTGATGCCCGAGCGGCGCGTATGGAAAGTCAGCGAGCTGAACGCTCGCATATGCGAGTTGCTGGAAACCACACTGCCGGACATTTGGCTCGAAGGTGAAGTGTCCAACTATCGCCCGGCGCAATCGGGACACTTGTATTTCACGCTGAAGGACGCGAAGTCGCAAATTCGCTGCGTGTGTTTTCGCGATCAAGTGCGCGGGCTGAAATTTCGCCCGGAAGACGGGCTGCACGTCACCGTTCGTGGCGCGCTCAGCGTGTACGAGCCGCGCGGCGAATATCAGATTTACGTCAGCCACATCGANNAGAAAAAAGCCGCTACCGGTGCTGCCGCGATGCATCGGAGTCATCACCTCCCCGACGGGCGCAGCTATATTCGATATCCTGCGGGTCCTGAAGCGGCGATTCTCGAACGCACACGTGATGCTCTATCCGGTGCAAGTGCAAGGCGACTTGGCGGCGCGCGAAATTGTGGAGGCTCTGCGCCATTTCAATCGTGTGAAGTCCGTAGAAGTAATTATTCTCGCGCGAGGCGGCGGGTCGCTGGAAGATTTGTGGGCCTTCAACGAAGAAATCGTGGCGCGAGCGATCGTCGCATCTGAAATTGCGGTGATCGCCGGAGTAGGCCATGAGAGCGATTTCACCATTGCGGATTTTGTCTCTGACGTCCGCGCTCCCACGCCCTCCGCCGCCGCGGAAATTGTGGTTCGCTCGCGCCAGGAATTCGAAAACAATATTGCGGAACATTTCCGCCACCTCGTGCAGCAGGTACGCTATCGGATTTCGCAATGGCGGCATCGGTCTCGCGATTTGCAAACACATCGAGCCTTCCGTCAGCTCGAATTCCTGGTGCGGCGCCGCCGGCAGCTGGTGGACGAACTGTCGTCATCTCTCGCCGTTGGGCTGAGGGAAAAGCTTGTAGCCTCGCGGCAACGTCTTGGTGAAGCGAGCACCCGCATCGCTTCCTTCGATCTTCGTAGCCGCGGCCACGTGATTCGGCGCCGCATCGAACGGGTGCAAAGCGCGTTGCAGGTTGCGCTGAACCGTGTCGTTTTGCGCAAACGCCGCCGGTTTACCGCCGCGCACGTACAGTTCGCCGCGCTCGATTTGCGCGCTCGCGTGGGGCGCTTGCGCCGCAAGCTCGACCAGCGCTCCACGGAATTGCAAGCGCGTTTGCTGCGCGCGCTAGTGACGAAGCGCCGCCGCCTGGAAGCCGCAGCGTTGCAGCTTGAAGAGCGCAGCCCGTTTCAACTCCTGGAACGAGGCTACGCTATCGCTTACGACGCTGCCGGAAAAGTGTTGCGCTCGCCCGACCAAGTCTCTTTGGGCGANNGAATCGCAATAGTTGAGCACTCAAGTCAGTAAACAAGGTCCTGGTGCTACCCTCAGCGGGCATTTTTCATTTCTTGTTTCCGTTTTAGCTATTCGTCGTCGTCGGAGGAACTGCTGACTTTTAGCACGGCGAGGAACGCTTCCTGGGGGATGTCGACACGGCCCACGCGTTTCATGCGCTTCTTACCCTCTTTCTGTTTCTCCAGAAGCTTTCTTTTGCGCGAGATGTCGCCGCCGTAGCATTTGGCAATCACGTTCTTGCGAATCGCGCTGATGGATTCGCGGGCGATGATGCGACTGCCAATGGCGGCCTGGATAGCGATCTCGAACATCTGGCGAGGAATGAGTTTGCGGAGGCGCGAGACGAGGTCGCGTCCGCGATCGTAAGACAGGTCGCGATGGCAAATAATCGTCAACGCATCCACAGGTTCGCCGCCGACAAGAACGTCTAGCTTGACGAGATCGGATTCGCGATAGCCGGACAGGTGATAGTCGAGCGAAGCGTACCCACGCGAAACGCTCTTCAGCCGGTCGTAAAAATCCAGCACGATTTCGTTCAAGGGCATTTCGTAGGTCAGCATAATGCGCGTCGGCGAGAGGTACTCGAATTTCTTCTGCACTCCCCGCTTTTCTTCACAGAGCGAAAGAACCCCTCCGACGGATTCCTCGGAAGTGATGATCATCGCCGTCAGGATGGGCTCTTCGATTTTCTGAATCGAAGTGGGCGGAGGAAATTTCGTGGGGTTGTCCACTTCCAACACNNAGCAAGCCCAGGAAGCCGCAGCGAAATCCAAATCCCAGGGCGGTGGAAGTTTCCGGCTCGTAGAAAAAGGCGGCGTCGTTGAGCTGCAATTTTCCCAGCGCATCGCGCAGCAATTCGTAATCGCTCGCGTTCACGGGAAACAGACCCGCGAAGACCATGGGCTTAATGGCTTCAAAGCCCGGGAGAGGAGGAGCAGGACGGTCTGCCTCGATGACGGTATCGCCCATGCGGGCGTCGGCCACGCGCTTGATATTGGCGACGATGAAACCGACGTCGCCCGCGGCAAGCTCGTCGAGGGCGACGGGTTTGGGAGTAAGCGCGCCAAGCGTCTCGACTTCATGGACTTCGTTATTGGCGCAGAGGCGAATCTTCATGCGCGGCGCGATGCGCCCCTCCATCACGCGCACCAGAATGACGGCGCCGCGGTAAATGTCGAACCAAGAGTCAAAAATAAGAGCCCGCAGCGGCGCATCGGACGAGCCCACCGGCGGAGGCACCAGTTTTACGATGGCTTCGAGAACGTCTTCGACACCCTGGCCGCTCTTGGCGCTGATGAGAAGCGCATTTTCGGCGGGAATCGCGAGAACATTTTCGATTTGTTCCTTGGCGAATTCGGGCTGCGCGGCTGGCAAATCAATCTTGTTGATAACCGGAATGATAGCGAGGTTGTGGCGCGAAGCGAGAAACGCGTTGGCAACCGTCTGCGCTTCCACGCCCTGGCTTGCGTCCACCACCAGCAGAGCTCCTTCGCAGGCGGAGAGCGCGCGCGAAACTTCGTAAGAAAAATCCACGTGGCCCGGTGTGTCGATTAAATTTAGCCGGTACTCGTGGCCGTCTCGTGCGGTGTAATGCAGGCGGATGCTTTTCGCTTTGATGGTGATTCCGCGCTCGCGCTCCAGATCCATGGAATCGAGCACCTGCGCGGTCATTTCGCGCTGGGTAAGCGCCCCTGTCAACTCGAGCAGACGGTCGGCCAGCGTGGATTTGCCGTGGTCGATGTGCGCTATGATGCAGAAATTCCGGATGAACTGAGGATCCATGGCTCTTTTTGCGCTGCGCCCAAGCGTCTAAAGCGCAATTGTCTGCGCGCGCCCGTCGCGTCTTTCAAACTGTCGAGTTTGCCATAGATTCGCACGCCCGGCCACCGCCAAGAGTCGGGCAGGGAAGTGACCGCCGAAAATCGTAAGCCAGAATCGCGTAAACGAAAGCCGCGTCCTTGGACCTATCGTCATAATACGCAGCGTTGTTACCGCGTTCGGACCGATCCAAGCTAACCAAAAAACAAGTCGCTTTTTCGTAGGTACCATGGTACATATGTACCATGATGAAAATGAGCCATCAGCCAGGAATTGAAGTGGAACGAGTGCAAACAGGGGTTCGTTTGGAGAAGCGGCTGTTAAAGGTATTAAAAGCCCTAGCGGAATTGAAAGACATGTCGCTGGGAGATTTGCTGGAAGGGGTTGTGCTTCATGCGTTTGAAGGTTTGGTTCCTTTTTCCGCGCAAACGCTGAAAGAGATCGAGCAGTTCAAGAAGATCTACGGATTGACTCTCAAGGCATCGGATAGCCACCAATTAAAGGAGCGACGCAAGTGAAAGCCATCTCAATCGCAATCTCGATGTTGTTGTTGGGAGTGATCGCGACCGTTGCCTACTACCATCTGCGCTCGCTCCGCGCACCGAAAGGACCGGTAGCGCACGTTGAAAATGGATTTGAATTTACCGCCCATGGCCCGTACAAGACCGTGGCTCCGCTGTTCGGCGCGTTTGTAGAGCGTGTCTGGGCAGACGGCTGGAATCCGGAATTTCTGCATCCTTCGCCTGCGCGCGATACTTTTGGAGAAGTCTTCACTATCGCTCATAGCCATCTGCGGAGTACCTGGGTAAACACCGCCTTTGATTTAGAAACAGGCCACGTTCAATACGTGTACGTGATCCCAGACGCCCAGGCGGTGCTGATCGATATCCATCTCGAACAAAAAGATCCATCAGTCACGGGAGTAAAGGTTGTGTACCAGCGCACGGCGTTAGATCCCAAGCTCAACGACCACATAAGTAAGCTGGGTGAAAAAGATCGAGGCATGGGCAAAGAGTGGGAGACAGCAATCGACACTTACCTGCAGGCGAATGGCAAGCAATGATAAAGCTGCAAAGTTTCCTGCGATAACACTCGCCACGTTCAATTCGCGAGATTCCAGTTGCCAGCAAGCTCGTCGCGATCCGCTTTTTCAGCGACAACGATGGCGGCATCGCCGGCTTCCAGCGCGGACGCGATAAAACCAGGCAGGGTTGGCCCCCGCGTTATTGAATCCAAACCCATCGGGAATAACTCACGGATTGCCTAGGCGAGCCCATTGTCGTAGGCTGTACAGAGTTTCGGGTTCCCTTCGCCCGTCGGGATCTAACCAGTAATTGTCAGCTGAGTTCACCGGGGCCAATTTGCGCCGAACAGTGCTCAATAAGAAAGCCTGGATTCCAATTTAAGTTTGCAATACATTTCAATACCCGTGAACTGGAAGCGGGATTGGTCGGAATGCACCCTAAAATTCGCATGATCACGAAAATCACGCTGACTTCACCGGAACCTTCGAATTGATTACCCTGTTCCAGACCGCCGAGCCCGAGAGGTCCAAAATCCCGTTAATCCTGGGATATAGCCTGTCGATTGGGTGCCTGATATGGGTGCTGCACGACTTCCATATCGTCCAGGCGATGAAGGAGCTTTCAAACGTAAACTGGAAATGGGTGCTGATCGGTATGGGCTTCGATGTATTGAGCTACGGCATGCAAGCGTTACGTTGGAAATTTTTGCTGACGCCCTTCAAGAAAGTGCCNNCTGCTTCGTTGTTATCTCATCTCCGATTCCGAAGACATCAGCATCGGGCGCGTGCTCGGGTCGGTGGGAGTAGAGCGCCTCATCGATCTCGTAATCGCCACGGCTTCACTGGCGATAGTATCGCTGCTTGTGCCGTTGCCGCGGCGGTTCGAGCGTGTGGCTGACACGCTTGGAGTTGTGACCCTCGTTTTACTCGCGATCATCGTGCTGATGATTTTTTATCTTGAGGTAAAGCTGGGAAAGGATCCTACTTTGGGAACAGGACCGCACCGCCTGCCGGGGAAAATGATGCGCGCCCTCCTTGGGTTGCACGCCATGGGAACCGCGCCAAGTTTCTATGCGGCGGTGCTGGCATCTGTATTCATGCCGTTATGCCAGGTGATGGGGCTGTGGGCCATGATGAAGGGATATCACCTTACGCTGCCTTTCCTTGCCGCAATCGTCGTCCTGCTCATTATCAATCTGGGCGTCTCGTTGCCGAATGCCCCTGCCAACATCGGCGCCTACCAATTTTTTTGCGTGCTGGGCCTCAGCGTTTTTAACGTCGAGAAGACAACGGCGACGGGCTTCTCATTTTTCGCCTTTCTAGCGCTCACGATTCCGTTTATCTTCCTGGGATTTGCGGCGCTTTTGCGCAGCGGATTGTCGCTTAAGTCCATGCGGGAGACCGTGACTCATTTGCCCAGTGGGGCTCGTAGTTCCGCGCAATGCCCCAGCTAGTCTTCCGCGCTTTCCGAAAAACTCCGTCTGAAACCGTTCTTCTTTGTACGCCTTCGGGATTTGATTTTGAGACCAGGCAGCCGTCCGTTATATAGTGGTAGTTCGGCCACGCGCAGACTCGGTGGCGAATTTTTTAACGAAGCAATTAGCGGACTTTCCCAGCGAGCCCGTGAAATATCGAAACACACACGCGCACTCCCATGGCTCAGGATCTAAATAAACATCTCGACCGCGCTCGACGCAACCTCGAAAAAAATAAGCTGCGCGAGGCCGTGACTGAGTATCAGGCGGTTCTCGAAGAAGCTCCCGCTCATCAGGAAGCCCTGCAAGCTCTCGCCGATATTTATACCCGGCTGAACGAACCGTCTCTCGCCGCGCAATATTATGGCATTCAGTTTGACCGCTTACTGGAAGCGGGTGACGGCGCCAAAGCTTCGGCTGTGTTTGTGCGCTTTCTTCGCACCTTTCCTCAGCCTCCCGACCGCTTGATGCGCTACGGAACTTTGCTTCAAAGGCAAAACCGCCCGGCGGAAGCGATCGAACAGTTTGGACTGGCCGCGGAACTTTTTCAGCAACACGGACAAGGGATCGAAGCGTTGGCTTGCTATGAAAGCATGGCCCAGCTCGACCCCGAGAATCCGGCGCGCCATGCGGTTCTTGGAGAACAGGCCGAGCGCCTAAGGCACTCGGATATGGCCTCGCG
>PLZZ01000219.1:8487-9173 GCA_003153585.1 Acidobacteriota bacterium
GCCGAAGGAGCTGTTCTGCTTCTTGATCCATTGTCGTCGACCACTAACGACACAACGTACCTGGCAATTTACGGCGAAGCGCTTCTTCGCACCGGACGGTTGGATCGTGCGAAGGATGCCTTTGAGTCTTATTACAAACAGAAACCTGATAGCTTCGCGAAACTTTTTGAAGTTGCCGGGGCCTACATCCGCACGGGGCAAGAGGGCAAAGCGGCAGTGCTGCTGATGCAGACCAAGGATTGGATGCGCGCCAGCCGCAAAGAAATGGAGCTTGCGGAACAGATGGACCATCTCGCCGTGCTGTACCCCTCCTCCGTTGCACTCGCGGAAGTTGTCGCGCGGCTTTACGAGGAACTGAATCGCGAAACGAAATATTTTGACGCCTTAGTGCGCCTCTTCGATTTATATCTGGCGGCGGGCCAGATGAAAGAAGCGTGCGAAGCGCTGGACCGTTTGGTGGACATCGATCCCTACGATTATCGCAACCAGGAACGCATCGCGAAACTCGAGGGCAAGGTCGATCCCGCGTTTATGCAAAATATTCTGGCGCGCGCGGCCAAGGCGGCCACCATTTCGACGCGGAACGAAGGCTTTACCGGAGCCGGAAGAGATTTGAGCGAGAACTCGGGGCACTTGCCCGAGGAAGTGCGTGCGCAGCAGGCGCTCGAGGATCTTGTCGTGCAGGT
>PLZZ01000018.1:0-2320 GCA_003153585.1 Acidobacteriota bacterium
AGTGGAGGATGGCTTCCTTGCCAAGCAGTCGAAGACTGAGGCGTTTTACGGTCGTCTCGGAAGCGCACGGGAGTTCACTCGTCGCGCAATTGAATCCGCGCGGAGCAACGATAAGAAAGAGGTGGCAGCAGAGTCGCAGTTGTACGAGGCGGATTGGGAAGCGCTGTTCGGCAATTCGTCGCGCGCACAAGAACAGAGTGCTTCTGCCTTGACCATGGCTTCGAACCGAAGCGTAAAGTTTTACGCGGGTCTGGCGTTAGCGTGGGCGGGGTATTCAACACGCGCGGAGAGCCTCGCAGACGAGATGCAAAAGCGCTTCCCGTTAGATACCGTCGTGAACCGTTATTGCCTGCCTACGATCCGGGCATCCATCGAGATTAACCGCTCCAATCCCGGCAAGGCCATCGAGATCCTCAAGGCCGCAGCTCCGTCTGAACTGGGTGTGGCATCAGGTGATCCAATCTACGTGCGGGGGCAGGCATATCTGCTTCTGCACGAACCCGGCGAAGCCGCTGTGGAGTTCCGGAAGATTCTCGACCACCGCAGCATAATCGCGAATAGACCGACCTTCCCGCTCGCTCATCTCGGCTTGGCTCGCGCATACGCGCTGCAAGCTCGGTCAGCACACGGCGCAGAAGCCGATGCCGCTCGCGCGAAAGCTCGCGCCGCGTATCAGGATTTCTTCACGTTGTGGAAAGACGCCGACCCGAATATTCCAATCCTGATTGCAGCAAAATCTGAATCCGCAAAGCTGCAATAATCGCAGCTCCTGCCAAGTCCTGACAGTCGGAGAATCGGAAACGGGCTTAGGCGTTCAGGGCGGGCGAATTCCACATTGCCCCTAACGGATCGCCAGTCATTTTCGAGGCGAGCGGAGGATTTCGCGGATGGAATGCAGGAGCAAGGACATTTGGTCGACTCGGGCGGCGTGATTGCCGAAGCGGGCTGATTGGTAAAGCTCGGTGAGCTGGGCGACGGGAGCGGAAAGATCGGCGGCGGGGATAGCGGAAGCGAATTCGAGCGCGGTTTGCGACGGGGCTTTCTTCCAGCCGCGTTTTTCGAGCAGGCGGAGCATTTCGCGGTATTCGAGTGCGGCGAGCGAGGCCGTCAAATTTCCGCCACGTCGCGCACGAACGCGCCAGCGCGCGATCAAGTAGCCTATCAACGGACGTCCGCGCAGATAAATCAGCAGTGCAATCAGAAAGACGAGAACGCCGGGCAGAAAAAACGGCGAAGCTTCGGTGCGGTGGTCGAGCGCAAGGAGCAGGCGAATCGCGTCGCGTTGTTTATCGTGGTAATAGCGCAGCGCCCGTTCGCCCCAATCTTTGGAAGTTTTCTGCACGTTTTGCGCGAGATTGGTCTGGTGGACAAAATCGTAGTTGATCACCCACTCGTCCCAGGCAAACTGAAACCAATCCCAATACAAGGCGAGCCGCGCGAACATTCCGCTACGTTTTCCGGCGCCGGGAGGAGTGGGATCGAAAGTGATCCAGCCGTAGCCGGGGAAATAGGCTTCGACCCAAGCGTGAGCGTCGCTGGCGCGGACGATATAATCGCCGCCCAAGTCGTTGTACTCGCCGGGCAAAAATCCGCCCACGTAGCGCGCCGGAATTCCGAGGTCGCGAAGCATAACCGCCATGGCCGCGGCAAAGTATTCGCAATTTCCGGAGCGCTTCTCGAAAAGGAAATAGGCGAGAGGGTCATCGGTCTTACGGCCGGTTAAATCGAGCGTATAGCCGTAATGCGTTTTCAGGTAGCGCTCGATATTCGCGGCGCGGTCGTATTCGTTGTGCGAGTTCTCCGCGATTTTTTCCGCGAGCTGCTTGATGCGCGGGTCGAGCTGCGGCACCTGGAGATACATGTCCCGGATCGGGTCAGGATAAGTCGTAGAGGATTTGCGCAGTTGCGCGGGCGGAATTAATGGCAGCAGTGACGTGCCTTCGTAGCGCACCTTGATGTCGTTATGAAAGGGATTGGAGAGGGAGCCGGTCTTGTCGACCAGAAGGTAGCCGTGGTTCCGNNGCGTCGGTGGCGACCGGTTCCATCATCACGGTGTAGCGCAACGGGTAGAAATCCCCGATGGGGAGCGGCAGGCGCGCGAAACGGTATTGGCCTTCGGAATCGGGCGAAATCACAATCTGATCGTGAGCGGGAGTGAACCAGCGCTTGCCGTCAAAATTCGTGAGCACGACGCCGCGCCAGTGAACGTCGTCAGCGTGGCCGGGATCGCCTTCCACGTGGATGCGCATCACCACCGCGGAACTCTGCTGAATTTTCCCGATTTCGCCGATGGTGATGTCGTCGCCGAAGCCGGTCATCA
>PLZZ01000018.1:2354-7117 GCA_003153585.1 Acidobacteriota bacterium
GCGACGAAAGTGGAGACGGCCAGAGCGAGAAAAATCGCCAGCGTCACAAGGAAACCGGTCTCGACGGTGAGAATCGCCGAGGACAGCATGCAAGTGAAAGCCAAGACGGCGAGAAAAGCGAAATCGCGATTGGTGCGCGCGGAGTAAAGGCGAACGAGCGTGGCGAACAGCATCAAGTGAATGGCTGCGAGCAGCGCTGCGTACAACGCCGGATTCGGCGCGCCGGTGGATATTCGCCGCGAGAAAATCCACAGGTCGAGCGGGAAAAATAAAAAGTAAGCGAGGACAAGCCAGGTTGCAACGCGCGCGGAAATTTCCGGGCCACGGCCGCGCCAGATGCGGAATCCTTTGTAAACGAGCGCGATGGGCGGAATCACGAGCGAAATGGGATCGAGCTTGCCGGTAAGGACCACGGCCATGATGCCTGTCGAGACCAGCAGAAACAGCGATACCTCAAAATAGCGCTGGACTGCCGGGAGCGGCGGCGCGCTCGCTGATGGCGTGGAGGACATGTTCCTTTTACGATGCTAGCACTGCGTGGGCCGAGGCCGAGCGCTTTGAAGCGAGGCGATGACTGGGAAATAACTGTACTGAGGTCGGGAGAGCTTTACGACCGTGACGGCACGGCTAAGCTCGCTCACGCAACAACGGAAAGTTTCAGTTGAGCAGTCTCTCGTTCGACAGGAATCGGCTCTTTCGCTTTTTTCAGGCCCTCGATATAGCAACGAATGGCGTCCTTGGCCATGTCACGAGCGTGCTCAAGGTTTTTCCCTTCAGTGACGAGCCCGGGCAAGGCGGGCACCGTTACAGTGTAGCCGCCGCGTTCGTTGGCTTCGAAGAAAGCAGTGAATTCGTGGACTCTCTCCCGACCGTTCTTCATATCTGAATTATAACCTTGAGCTGTGTTCGAGCCGAGAGTTATTTCCCTAACAGCGAGACGAAGTCTTCAACAGTTATTTCAGACTGGAAGAGGATACTTTTCAGCGTTTTGGGAGCCAAGTCTCCTCCATGGCGGGGGACCACGACGTGAAGGTGCGTCTTGGTGGGATGTCTCAGATTAGCGTGGCTTCCTGTCTGATGATGGATATAGAACCCTGAGCGCAAGAGTACGCGCAAAAGCTTCTTGGGCGTGATTCGGGGTAGTTTTGGCATCAAGATCCGATCTTCTCGAGTGGTGGCACTGGCACACCCCCGTCACTTTTAACCATGCGAGAACCTACAACGGAGGATATGCGTATGGAAGCGCTATTTTTGTCACGATTTTTCCTGGCAAGCGAAAGCCGCGGCGATTTTGCGAGTAGCGCTGGAGACCGGAAGGCGGCTTAGATTTTCGAGCGCGAGGATGCGGGTGCGAGGCAGCTTCGGAAGCCGCTCTACGCGCGCGAGGAACGGGAGCAATGTGATATTGCGGAATGTGACGCCGTGGCGCGCGGCGGGAAGTTCTTCCAGAGCGATGCTGTTTAGGCCGAGAGTGGCGCGAAGGTGCTTTTTGAGTTCGGCTTGCGGATGGCGCGCGACTTCGACGGCGGGAAATTGCCACATGCGGGAGAAGAGCACTTCGTCGTGCGCGCCCGGATCTTTCACCAGGATTGTGCGGCCGCGCGGATCGAGAAGAATCGCGGCGGCGATTTTTATGCGCACGGGGGCGCGTTTGACGCGGGGAGAGGGAATTTTATCTGTCAAGCCAAGCTCGTAAGCGCGGCACCATTTCGAGACAGGGCAGATTTCGCAGCGGGGATTTTGGGGCGTGCAAATCGTCTCGCCCAATTCCATTAGCGCCTGATTCCAATCGCCAGGTGAGCCACTGGCGAGCCAGTCCTGTGCGGTCTTCGCGAGATCTCGCCAGCGGCGCGGCTCGCGCAGGTCGCCGCGAATGGCCAGAAGCCGCGCCAGGACGCGCGCGACATTGCCATCGAGAACGCCGAGCGGCACGTCATAGGCGATACTCAACACTGCAGCGGCAGTGTAGCGGCCGATTCCGGGGAGCTGCAGAGCGGCGTCGAGCGCGCCTGGAAATTTTCCCTTGTGACGCAAAAGGATTTCTTTTGCGGCGCGGTGCAGGTTGCGCGCGCGGCTGTAATACCCGAGGCCGGACCAGAGTTTCAAGACTTCCACGAGCGGCGCGCGAGCAAGTGACTCCACATCCGGCAGGCGATGCAGAAAGCGATCGTAGTAGGGCATCACGGCGGCGATGCGCGTCTGCTGCAACATTACTTCCGCGATCCAGACGCGATAGGGGTCGCGGCNNGGCTGGCCCGCCAGGGAAGGTCGCGTTTGTGCGCGCGAAACCAGCGGAGCAAGCGCGTTTGAAAATGCATAAGCTGGCGCGGCGAGAGATTTTCCTTCATGCGCGAAGTATTCTCGCATGAACGCACGAGGAACTTCAGCGGCTAAAGCCGCTCAATCTTGAGGTCTTTATGTCATGGCTAAAGCCATGACCCACAAAGATATTCGGAGCAGAGAGTTTCTTCCCGAAAGCCACATCGAGAAAGTCACATCCTGAAGCAACCATCGAAAGCTGCCTCCTGGATATACCGGGAACTATATCTAGAGTTGGTCGATGAAGAGGAAATAGGAAGAGGACCACAGCGCGGTGGGGATGGAATGCTGGGAACGATTGGTAATGATGATTTTGAAAATTTCGCGATCGGCGGCGAGATCGTCGAGAAATTCTCCGCCGACGGAAGAATCGTCAGGTTTAAGAGTGGCCAGTTCGCGCAACGTTTCATAGATAATTTCGGCGGCCGGGGCCATCTCCGTTGCGAAGCGGTTGGTGCGGAACTGCATGACCGAATTGATTTCGTTGAAGTGCCAGGCAATGCAGGCGGTCATGGTTACGGCGCGCTCGAACCGNNAACGGATCGAGGACCAGCATCACGCGGCGTTCGTCTTCTCGCGCGAATTCGCGGACCATCAGGCGGCCGGCCTTCGCGGTGACTTTCCAGTCCACGAACCGCGCGCTATCGGTGTGCAGATAATTGCGCAACGAATGCAATTCGTGGCCGCGGCCGCGAAAATGACTGGCCATTTCGCCGCTTAAAAGCGGAAGAACTTCGTAGAACTGGTCGGTGGGCGCGACGCGCGGATACACGACGATTTCGAGATGCGAATCGACTTTCCTGCTTTTTTCAAAGAAGCCGAAAGGAAATCGCGTGCGTATGCCGAAAGTATCCTGGTGATAGACGCCGCGCCGGGGAAACATCAGCTCGACTTTCTGCCGCGCCGAGCCTTTGCGCGGGATGTAAGGAAAGAATACGGGCCGGCTGAGAATTTCGGCGGCGCCTTTTTTGTTTTCGCCGGCGACGCGCAGAGAAAACGAGGGCCAACTATCCTTTTCGTTGCGCAATTCGAGTTCGGCGAGCACCGGTTGTTCGGCGAAAATATGCTCGGGCATGTCGAACTTCAGGTCGATTCCGGTCAAGACCGCGCGAGACAGCACGCCCGAAATCAGGATTCCGGCGAGCGAGCACGCGAGAATCATGAAGAGCAGGTTATTTCCGGTGTTGACGGCAGCGAGAACCAGAATGAAAACGGCTACGAGGTAGATGATTCCTTCACGCGTGAGGCGGTAGTTCACCTGATACACGAACCAGCGCAGACTGGTGCGCCGGGCGAGTGTGGGTACGATGACGACGGCGACCCAGCCGGCGAGACCGAGCGCGATAATAGTGGAGACGGCGGCAACGCCTACGCGGCCTTCCTGCGCCGCTGCGGCGGAGAAAAGCGCGACGATCAGCGCCGCCGAAAGCACCAGCATGGCGATGCCAAAATTGCGCCACCCGGAACGGTCGCGATTATGCCAAAGCCGCGCGATGAGAGTTTGTTCCATTTCTGATGCCGACGTCTCGCCGGCTACAACGGCACGCGCGTCGTGTCCATGATTTCGCGGAGTATCGCCTCGGCCTGCTCGGATTTTTTCTGTGTGGAGACGTAGCGCGAGCTGACCACCACGCGGTGCGCGAAGACGGGGACGATGAGGCGCTTGAAATCGTCGGGCAAACAGTAGTCGCGGCCTTCGAGGAAGGCTCGCGCCTGCGCTGCACGATGCAGCATCACGGCCCCGCGCGGACTGACGCCGAGGCTCAGCTGTTCGGTCTGGCGCGTGCGCTCGACGATTTCGAGCGCGTAGTCCAGAAGGCTTTCTTCCACTTTTACCTGCGAGGCGGCGTCCTGCATGGCGATCACGTCGGCCGCGTCCATCAATGCTGAGATTTTGTCCACCGGAGCGGCGCCGGAATTATTGCGAATGATTTCTTTTTCGCTCGCTCGCGAGGGNNATCGGATTCTGCGTGGCCAGCACAAGGAAAGGTTTGGGAAGCGGATGCGTGGTGTTGTCCACGGTAATTTGCGCTTCGTTCATGGCTTCGAGCAGGGCGGACTGCGTTTTCGGCGTGGTGCGGTTGATTTCATCCGCGACGATGATGTTCGCGAAGATGGGGCCGGGCTTNNTGGCCGCGCGCGAGAAGCGTGGTGAGCGCCAATTGAATGACGTCTTCTTTGCCTTTCACTACTGCCGAGATGGAGCGCAAGAGCCCGGCGAGGCGCGTGCTGGCGTTGGTGGTCGTTGTTTGCAATTGGCACGGCCTTCTGCTACAAAAAGTCAGTACTGTGGGCGACTAGCTCAGTGGTTAGAGCGCTCCCCTCACACGGGAGAGGTCCAAGGTTCAAGTCCTTGGTCGCCCACCACTAACCCCACATACAAGTTTTACCATCATTTATTGGACGAAGTGAAAAGGCGAACGGTACAGGTGTGTTCAAAAGGT
>PLZZ01000032.1 GCA_003153585.1 Acidobacteriota bacterium
TGACCGGGACGCCCAACGTGACCGCGACGCACAGGCGGAGCGCGACCGGCAGGCTAACACCTCAGGATGCCCGGCAGGTGAGCATGCCGCGACAGACCGCGATGGCCGAACGAGTTGTGTCCGAGACTAATGTCTCAGGCTAATGCCCTCGCCGGGAACATCTGATCCCGGCACGCGGCGCTAGAAGTTTCTACCGAGCGTGCGTTGCAGCGTCTTCGATCAGAGCCGCAACCTCCTTCGGATGGGAGATGAAAACGCAGTGGCTCGCGCCGGCGACTTCGACCTTGTGGCTCTTGGCTCGTTCGGCGTACCAGCGTTCGAGATCGGGGTTGATGGTTCTGTCGCTTCCGGCTACCAGCATCCAGCTTGGTTTGGTTCTCCACGCAGCCGCAGTGATGGTTGCGCTGAAATTGTCGCCAAAATTGAAGACCTGCGAACGCGCCATGAAAGCAGCTTGCTCCGCGGGCAGGTCCGCTGCAAATAGCTCGTGAAATCGCGCCGGGTCGATATAAGTGAAACCGTCCGGCGTCTTCTTGATCGCGCCAGACTTGCCTAGGTCACTCGGAAAGCGATTCCCGTCTTCGGACTCTTTCTCTCCGGCGTCCGGCATGTGCGCCGCGATGTACACCAAACCGACGACAGATGGATCCGTCCCCGCTTCGGTGATTACGGCACCGCCATAGCTGTGCGCGACAAGAATGGTCGGCCCATCTTGTAACGCAAGAATGCGCTTCGTAGCCGCGACATCTTCTGCAAACGTGGTCTCCGGCTCTTGAACCATGCTGACGTTGTAGCCGTCTTTCACCAGAATGTCGTACACGCCTCTCCACCCGGAACCATCCGCCCAAGCGCCGTGCACCAAAACAATATTCTTAACGCGATTGTCTTTGGTCTGCGCGGAGAGCCCGCCGCAGGTCAACAGCAATAATGCGATGCCAAAGAATTGAGACATTTTCCGTGCTACTCGCATAGCTACCTCCATCCACTCAGAATGTGGTGTGATTTTAGATTTGGCCCGAAACTCAGCGCATTGTAGCCGAACGGCAGATTGACGTTCAACTTTCCTGTGAGTGAAGCCGCTCCGCGATTGGTGATAGTTCAGTGGGCGGACGCGATCATGTCGTTGAACTGCGCGACAAATACGAATTCATTAGGGCCTGGGTTATTCCGGAGCATTTTCACCCGCTCCACCATCACCTCTTCCGCATCCGTTCCGAGGACCGTTACCGCTTCCTCGATGAATGCCGCCAGCGGCATGGCGCGAGGCTCGTCCTTGCTGTTCAACAGGTCGGTCTGCACCCACGGCGGAATTAATTCCAAAACTCTCACCGAGCTGCCTTTCAGTCTGTAGCGCATCGATTGCGTATAGGAATGAATCGCCGCCTTCGTGGCGGAATACACCGCAGTGCTGGCCAGCGGCACGAACGCCAGTCCCGACGACACATTGATGACCGTAGCGGAAGGCTGTTTCTTTAGGTGCTCGATCAGCGCCGAAGTCATCCGTATCGGCCCCAGCAGGTTCGTGGTGACGATGGACACCAGCACGCTGTCATCAATCGCGCCGGCGGCATCGTCTATCTGCATGATGCCCGCGTTGTTGATCAACACATTCAGCTTCGGATACTCCGCAATCAGCTTCTTCGCCACCGCGGCGATGCTCGCGGGGTCCTCCACGTTCAGCTCAAGCGACTGCATTCCGGGATTCGCCTTGGTCACTTCAGCCAAATGCCCTTTGCGCCGCCCGGATATGATTACCTGGTTCCCGCGCTTGTGCAGCGCCTCGGCCAGGCTGCGGCCAATTCCAGAAGTCCCGCCGGTAATGAAGACCGTGTTCCCGCTTAGTTTCATCTCTTCTCCCTTTGTTCTGGACTCCCATCATTGCCAACAACTACAAAACGAATTGGACACCAAATGGCTTCCTTCAAAGCTCTGCTCCCCGATGTATTGATAAACTGTGTATCAGAGGTGGTTCTGCTGCCACGCAACCTGAAAATATTTTGGAGCGGACTGTTCGTTTATTTCTTTAGTTTTCTTCTCTTAGCCACTCGTTCTTCTCCTCCTGGGGATGGACGAATGCCGGGCTTCCTGTGTGCGTTTTTCGCCTTTGTCGAGCCACTAAACGAAGCTAAACTCGCACTGTTTCACAACGTTCCTTTTTCGCTCCATCCTGTCCCATATTTCTCTCTCCTGATCGCAGGTTGGATTAATCCGGTTTTTCTGGTTACCGCATTTCTAATGCTCACTGACACTCATCAGCGACTAGTAGTTATCCTTAGAGTTGCCGTGATCCTAATGATTCCGTTCAGCTGGTTGTTCTTCGCAACCTTTCAGTTGTCTTACCCTCGTGAAGGACATTTCGTGTGGGTGATTGGCATGCTCCTCGTTTTATTTTCGGAGCGCCTGGCCCGTGCACACTTTAATAGATGATTGTCTTGCAAGGACGATGCGACAAAGCGCAAACCATCCGGCATCATCGCTTCAATTGCAATGGTCCCAATCAGTACCTGTGTAAAACTGGGCAGCGTACCAGTTGCTCTCCAGACGAAACACACGATCGACTTCGCAGGGTAATCCGTTGAACTTGCCGGGTTGATGGCTTCTGGCCGCCACCGACAGCGAATCTGTCGGATCGAAAACAAGATACACTTCGGTGTTTTCTCCGCCCCAGCCCCAACCATCCCAATCGAGATGTTTCAAATCTCCATTTGCNNATCGACACGGAACGGAGCTTTTTCCTCGCAATCGCGCTGTACACTGCGAATACGATCAGGACAACGCTGATGATGGGGACGACAAAGAACAGATAGACGAGTGATTCCGATTGGCAGATCGCCAGTATGAGGAAGATGACAGGCGTACCTACCAACGCACAGAACGGCAGCCACCAGTTAAACCGGTCTTCTTGATTTGTTTTGTCGACCATTGGCTCGCTCTCGCTACTTGTTTAATGCGGACCCGTCAAGAACTCGCGGCGACCAGATTGCGCCCAATCCCGAAGTTCCGCCAGTCGTTTTGCTCTGGCTACGTCGGCCATGCAGGCCGCTCTGCGGAGCACAAACCAGACTATTGTTCCACAGATAACAACAGGAAATAGCACTCCATAAATGAGTGAAGCGCCGGTTTTTGATGAAACCAAGAAACAGTACATTCCAAGTGCAAACAGAACGGCAATTGAGAATATTACCAGTCAAAATAGAGCAGACGGGCCATGCGCCGGTTGCCGTTTTGAACTTGCACCAACGGCGATACTCGTTACGTATTCCTTCTATTGCTGACCACCACATGATCTCGGATTCTAGCCCATTTGCAAACGCTTTCGATGAACTCGAATCCCGGGTGGGGAGCCAAAGTGAACAGTCCCCGCGTTTGCCGAGCGCAGGAAACTCCTCTCAGTTTTGAATTTGGGCAGGCGGCTTCGCGGCTTAGGCTTATGGCATACTATGCTTATACTGAATCGGCGAGACGTTTGGAGCCTGGAAGAAATGACAGGATTGCTGGAGGCACGATGAAGTTCCACCTGGCGGCACTGGGTATGGGCCTTTGCTTTGGAGCTTTTCTCGGATTGCTGCTGCATAACGTCCTGTTCGGAATCAGCATCGGAGCCGCCCTCGGCCTAGCCTATGAGAGACGGAACCGAAGTTCAAACTGACACACTGGCGAAGACTCCGCTTAATTCCCTTCCAACCATGGCTGAATTACTGGCGCTTCGCGGATTCGAGCTCTGCCTTTGTAGCGCGCGGCTTTAGCCCGGCATCGCAGCTTATTCATTGGTTTTGATGTTCGCGCGAATCCACGGAAAAACAAAAATCAAGATGCCGCATTAAAGTGCGGCCTGCCTCAGGCAGTGGGCGCTACAAAGTGAAACCGAGTTCGCGGTCAACGACACAACATCGATTCGGTTCAATTCCCTGCCAACCGTTATAATACATCTATGACGGATGCGCCCGCGCAGCACATGCAGTGCATGGAAGTTTGGGGCGGCAGCCAACTCACTTCCAGCGGCGTCGAACTGGGCGGCTTGGACGTTTGGGTTTACAGCAAGCCGTTCGGCGAAGCGCAGCGCGGCGGCGATGTGTATTACGTTTCCAGTTGCGCCAGCGGACGCATCAGCCGCCTGCTTCTCGCCGACGTTTCCGGCCACGGCAACGCCGTCGCTTCCACCGCAGCCGACCTGCGCACGCTGATGCGGCGCTTCGTCAATCGCCTGGACCAGAAAGAAGTCGTGCGCCTGCTCAACGAGCAGTTTACCGAGCTTTCGCGCCACGGCAGTTTCGCCACCGCCGTTCTCACCACTTTCTTCGAGCCCAC
>PLZZ01000036.1:0-6619 GCA_003153585.1 Acidobacteriota bacterium
TCACCACCCATTCTTCGCCGTAGCCCACGCCGTGCGCCGAAGGTGTGCCCACCTTGTTCGACACTTCCTCCACGCCCCAAAGCGCCGGCTCGTTCACCCCGTCCGTCGCGGTCACGTACATCGAGCGTTCTTTCACAAAATATAAATTGCTGCGCAAGCTGAAGGCGGCTCGAATTCCCTGCCCGTTGTTCACCGCGATTTCCTGTATTCCNNGAATTCTGCGCCGCGAACGTCGGAAATACTTCTATGTCGTCAACGAGAAACGACTCGCCGCTCGGTCCCGGCGTGCTGTCGGCATAAACGCGCAGTGTCAGATCTGTCGGCAGCGAAGTTTGTGGCGGAAAAAGCTGAGCCGTGAATTCCTGGTACGAAGCAGTCGCCTGCGCCGCGGAAACAACCAGTCCCGCTCCGACCAGCCCCATCGTGGGACTGTATGTGTTGATGCGCAACGTCCCGGCCGAGAGATTCGCACTTCGCGCCACCCGCACGCGCACCGAATAATCCGTGTTGTTCACCAGCAACTGATCGCCGAATGCGTCGGTAATCGCATTCTGCGCGATCGTTCCGCGCTGGATGGTCACACCGTCCGCCGTGATGCGGTACGCGTCCCCCCAAACCGAAAAACTCGGCTCGCGGCTTCCTCCCGATCCAAACGTGGGATCGAGTTGCCAACCCAGCGGGCGCCCGTCGCCGGAAATATCCCAGCCACCGTCGAACGAAAGATTCCGCCAGTTATCCATCTTGGCGCGCTCGCCCCACCAAAAAAGCCGCTCGGCGTAATCCACCACGCCAAGCTGGCACGGCAGCTCAATCTGTCCAAACAGATTTTCCACGCTCAAGCCGCTGAGCAGAATCGTGTCGGTAAAGTCCACCTCCAGCGACGTGGTGACGTTGTCGTTGATCGTCATCGTCGCCGGCACTTGATAAAAAGTGGCCCCGCCGCTCGCCGTAAACGCGAGCAACCGTTGCACCACATTCGAAGGCCCCGTGGGAATATCTGTCACGTTGACTTTCTTGCTTCCCGCCGCAGTCCAGGTAGTTGGCGGCGACGGCGCGGTCATGTATCCCTGCCGCGTGACAAAAATTACGGAGCACTGGTGCGCGCCCGGCGAAATATTGCCGGCATCCGTGGCGTCAGCGACCGCCGGCCCTTCCGCAGGCCCAATCTGGCTGACGCGGTCGAAATTCGTGTCGTCGTACTGCCTCGGAATATCCTGACCGATCAGTCCATCGCCGAACGCCATATACTCCCGGCCGAAATGTGTGTCCGACGCGAGATAAAGTCCCGGCTTGCCTCCCGACGCAACCACGGAGAGCACTCCCGGAGAAGTTTCCTTGTACAAATTACCGATCGAATCCAGCGCAATCATTCGCTGAACCAGATTCGTCGTGGCGTAAGTCTTCAGCCCGTTGATCTGCGGCGACCCCGCCAACACCGGAAATTGGGACACGAGTCCTGGCCGCGTTCGCACTCCGCCAGGAAAAAACTCCACATCGGCAAGCGAGGGCGACATCCCCGGCGGCACATCAGACGGATCGAGCAGCGTGATCCAGGAGCTGAAAACATTCAGCGGCAACGGCGTAAAAGTTTCAATAGACATTGCGTAAGTCTCTCGCGACAACAAAAGCTAATGGGAGATCTGGGATATCCTGTTTTTGTGAAGAGCCTGTTGCGGGCCGCGGCCCAACAATCACGGGGACTGCGGATTGAGGCTTATACTTAAGCCATGAGACTTATCTCGACCTTGGCCGGCACGACGTTGTTTTTGTTTTCTGCAATCGTCGTACAGCCCGTGCCAAAAGGAGAATCAACGGTCAAAGGCGTCGTCACCGATATTGCCGATGGCAGAGTGACGAAAGCCGCGGTAACTTTTGAATCCAACGGTCAAAACCTTCAGACAACTACTGGTGCGGATGGAACCTATTCGATGCGCCTTGAGCCCGGAACCTATACGATGTTTATCGGTCACGTGGGTTTCTGTCGGGCGCGAAGGGCCGCCTTTGTGGTCCGAAAACACTCCGACATTCAGTTTGATTTCCAGTTGTGGATCTGCCCATCTGATTCGCCGGCGTTTTTCAAATATAAAGAGTTGGATCAAATCCCACACACGGAACTGAAACCTCTCGTTTTGTACGGCGAGAGTCAGATGGCGGGCGATTTGGAACGGTTTACTGGAGCCACGACCTTTGACGATGGGACAGGGTTCAGAAGGAAATACCGCTGCGTTTTGTCTTTCAATCTGCTCACAGTGCAAGCCGAAAATCTCACCTACAATTTTCGTAACCACGTTCTCGTAGCGGATGGGAATGTCTCGTGGCGAGCCGGAACTGATTCCGGGACCGAAGCAAATCTAGAAATCCGGCTAAATAATTACGACCCTCATCCGAATCGGCGTCACGGCTCGTAGTCCTACTGCAGCTTCTTGAATATGCCGTAAAACGTGATGGTATCGGCGGTGATGGCCGAGGGATACGCTCCGGAGGCCAACTCCGGGAACGGACCCGCCGCCGCGCCCTGTTGAAAGATTTTCACTTTGTTTGCGTTCATTGCCGCGCCGGGGTAGAAAACGTAATCGTATCCGGCGAGTCCGTCCATCCATGCAGTCCCCTGCACCGGCGGCTGGTCGGACGCAATCAGCGGAACCTCCGAAAGGTCCAGCGTGTCGCCCGACGTCGTATAGTTCCCTGACGCTACAACTGTCCCGCTGACGTGCACGCGCTTGCCGTCTTCCCAAGTATCTATAATCGAAAATGTAAGTGCCATTTTTCCTCCAAAGCTGAGATTGGTGATTCGTAAATCGCGGTGCGTACGGAATCTTTGCGGGTGTACCCAACGCGTAGGATCGGCGCCACGAATGCGAGCCGCCGACGTCGCCATGGAGCCTGGAGTCGTGCCAACCACCCGTACAAGTCGTCGGTTGAAATTAGGGCACTCCGCGGTCTTGCCCGCTGGCAACAGGCCGTCTATCACTGTTATCATTTAGCGCTGTACGCTGCAGCGGCGCACAACCCGAAAGCCTTCAGTTGAATCCTAAGCGTCGAACGTAAGGAGAGAGCTTGGTGCGAGGACTGCGAATCGTTTGTGCGGTGACGTTGTTGACGCTGCTTGGATTCGCAGCGGCGCTGAAATTACCAGCGGCGCCTCGCGCGCAAGGTAAAACGCCTGCGTTGCCCTCCTCGCAGACGTCTTCCATCAAGGCCGATTCGAGCACCACGCAGCCCACTCTGGCGCGCACGCAGACCGGCGCGAATTCCGCACAAACGCCGGCGACTGCAAACGCGCTTATCACCGTCGCCGCCAACATTTCTGCGCGTTCGCTCGCGGTCGAGTCCCAGTCCCAAAACGCAACGAATGCAGCGAGCGCTGAAAATTCCAACGTCGCCCAATCCGCACTCGTTTACCTGGCCAACGCCGACAAAGGAAACCGGATCTTCGCCCTGGCGACCGCGTCAAATGCGTCCATCGCGGCGAATAATCCGACGGCCGCGCTTTCCACCGGCAGCACGATCGCTCTGTTCGCCGGCCAAGCCGCGGCGGGTTCGCTGGGCGATGGCGGCGCAGCCTCCGGCGCGGAATTCGATCTAAAACTCAATTCGCTGGCGATGCGCAGCGGAATTGCCGTCGCGCCCGATGGCACGGTTTTCATCGCAGACACCTTGAACGAAACCATCCGCAGCATNNAATCTTTATATCGCTGACCGCGGCGCGAATGCCGTGCTCATGTTGCACTCGGCTGCGTCCGATTCGCCCGGCGTCCTGGAGATTCTCGCCCATGTAGTCTCGCCCGCAAGCGTCGGCGTCACTCCGGATGGCAGCAAGGTATTCGCCTCTTCACCCGACACCGGCTCCATCGTCGAGATCAACACTAAGACCAGCTCCATTTCCACCTCGGCGATCTCGCCTTCGCAATGGTTTGCCGGAAGCCAGAATCCTGCGGGCGCCAGAATTGTTCCCACCGGCCTGGCCGTGGACGGCGCCGGAAACTTGTTCGTGTCTTTTTCAGGCCCGGGCGGCGGACTGGATCAAATTTGGCGGCTGGACGCCACGACTGGAAAAACGGCTTCCGCCGCGCGCGGCTTGACTTCGCCCGGCGAACTCGCTTTCGACTCCAACGGAAATCTTTTCATCGCGGATCAGGGAACGCATAGGCTTCTCGAACTGCGTGGCGCCGGCGTCCCCGCAACTGGCGTGACCTTGACTCCACCCGCTGGGCCGGTTCCCACTGATTTCGACCTCGAGCCGGTAGACGGCAAGACGGCGTCGCAAGCCTTTACCCTCACGAATAATTCCGGCGGGACGCTCAGCCAAGTCGGCGCCAGTTTTCAGAGCGGCGCCACCAACTTCGCCGTGGCCAGTTCTTCCTGCACTGCGACTGTTCTGAACGACACGACTTGCGCCTTCAACGTAGTATTTACGCCGCAATCGACCGGCGCGCTTTCCGACAATCTGGTCGTGGCCTATACCGCGGGCACGAACCCGCCCGCCACTTTGACCGCCGCGGTAACTGGCACAGGCGACGATTACCAGATCACAGCGGCAACTAACGTCGGCCCCATCTACCAAATCGCGATCGATCCCGGCTTTGCCGCTACATTTCTATTGCAGGTTGTTCCGGACGATGCGTTCAGCGGGCCCGTGACTTTGAATTGCCCGGTTACGCTGCCGTTGAACACGACCTGTGGCGTCTCCCTCGGATCCACTGTAACTACCCCGCTGGTCGCCAGCCTCACCGTGAACGTTGGGCGCGGCACGGCGGTTCCTTTTAATATCACCTTTCAGACCACCGGGCCGAATACCAAAGTGCCCACGTCGAGCGGATTCATTCCAGCCATGCGCGCACCGCGCGGCGGATCAAACGGACCCGCAGCTCCCGTGGATCATGTCATGCAGTCGTTCGGTTTGACGCCTTTTGCCGCACTCGCAATGTTAGTCGCGCTTCTGTGCGCGATATTTGGTGCGGCGTTTTTCCCGCGGGATCTTTCGCGTCCGAACGCGATGCGCGGTATCCCCGCGACTCTTTTCCGCGACCCATTCTCCGGCCCAGCATTGCGTCGGCTAGTCTCAACCGCGGCGCTATTCGTATTTTTTGGCGCAATCCTCGCCGCCTGTGGCAGCGGTAGCGGCAGCGGAAAACCCAAGTCCACTCCTGCGGGCACCACGAATCTCATCGTGCAGGGCACTTCCCAAAACGCCACGCGCGGCTTCACCGTCACCCTCGTCGTGAACTAGAAACAACCGCANNGTCACAAGTAGATTATCCGCCGGTGGTAACTGTACGGTTTGCGGCGGCGTCCCTTGGTTTGCTCCGGCCGCACGTAGCGGTTGATCAAATTCTCCGCTGCAGTTTGTGCCGAGCCCAGCAGGTCGGCAGCCAGCGCGCGCGCTCCGCGCGAACGAGCGGCCAGCGCCGCGGTTGCAAATCCCAACGCGTCCGTGGCGCTGCGGATCTGCACCGGGTCCGTTCCCAGAACAAGCAGCGGCAGAATCTTTTCGTAGCGCACGCGCACCGTGACCGACTGTGTCGCGCCGATCAGATTGATCTTGTCCTCGCGCCATTCCCACAGACGCAGATAGCTGCTGGGCTGCAGGTTCAACATCCCGCCGCCGCTCATGAATTTCTCCATGGGGACGAAAGTGTCCGTCGTGTTCGCCGTGGCGCGCTCCCACAACATGTGCGGCATCAGGCAATCCGCCGGTAGCTGGGGGCTGGAGACGTCGCTGATTTCCAGATTCGTTGCGCCGGTGTCCGAGTTGACGTCCAGCTCGATGTCCTGCTGTTCCACCAGCACGCTGACGCCATTTTCCGCGAGCTCGCGCTGCAATCCGCGATAGGCCGAGTTGAGCAGCGGCATCAGCAGCGTGTCGGTGAAGACCACCCCCGCCGAATCGTTCACCAGCGCGCGCGCCAAATTCAGCGCATCTTCCGCCTGCGAATATGCGGTTGTCGGGACGACGGGCATAATTGCCTCCGAGATTGCTGCTGCGTGTGGGTAACGCTTGACAGAAAAGTTTCGTGGCGCCTGACCACGCCATTATGGACTTGCGACGCCTTCGCTGGCCGCCGTGGCTGTTATACGACGGCCTAATGTTTGCATTATGATCGCCGCGCACTTACATCAGGATTTGCAAAGGAGAGAAAATGGCGTCAACTCAGAAGCGTTTACATATCCCGGCACCGGGCGGCTTTGGTTCGTTGCCGTTTAGTAGCGGGGTGCTGGTGGGCCAGACTTTTTATCTCTGCGGGCACATTGGCCTGGACCCTGCTACAAAAAGGGTTCCGGAAAGTGTCGAGCGGGAAATTCGCTTGATGATGGATAGCCTGCGCGACACGCTGGCCAAAGTGGAGATGACCATGCAGGATTTAGTATCGCTGCAGATTTTCTGTCCTGACGTTACGTTGTTCGCCCAGTTCAACGAAATCTACCGCACATATTTCACCGAACCGCTTCCGGCCCGCGCGTTCATCGGGTCAGGACCATTGCTATTCGGCGCGCGGTTCGAAATCCAGGGCATCGCCGTCAAGGACTAGGTGATCTTCTTCTATTCGCCGTGGCAGTTAAAAATGTACGTGGAGCCGCTGGCAGGTGTTGCGTTGTACGTCAGCGTCATGCTTCCGGT
>PLZZ01000036.1:6640-7740 GCA_003153585.1 Acidobacteriota bacterium
AACCGCTGGCTCGTTCCGCTGGCGGTGACCGACGCCGAGCTTCCCCAACCGCTTGATAGCGTCACGTTCGACGCGCTGATCGAGCTCCCGCGATTCGCCAGCAGGAAAATTCCCTGCACGTTACCCGCGTAAGAAATGGACGCGTTAATCGTGGCGGACGATCCAGCTGCCATCACCTTCAGCGCGTTTCCACTGGTAGTGCCGGAAGCGGGAGCGATCGCCAGGCCATCACTCGCGTTGGACATCGAAACGGTCGCGGCCCCCAGCGAACTCACTGCATTCAGATCGTTGCGCGCAAAAAGATTGCCGGAATTATCGAAAAACGAAACCGGAGTCGTCGAGCCGCTGGGGTCCAGGTCGAACATGTGTCCGGTTTGCCCCGTGCTCAACTGCGCGATCAGACTTGGCGCAGTCCCGCTGGAAGCGCCCAAGAATTGCCCACCCGCGCTCGACGCATTCTGGCTCGTTCCGTTCACACTTCCCTGCACGCTCAGATTAGAGTACACCGTGTCGCTTCCGCCGTTACCGCTGTCCGCAAGCGGCGCAAAGCGCGGCTCGGAAGGCATGGGCCCTTTGGCTAGAAACGCGTCGTCAAAATAAATGTAATTGCTTGACGAAGCGGAATTTTCAAGCAGGAAAATCCGCATCGAATGCGCCACGGATGTTGACACGCTGTAACCGTTCGGCACGCGAAAAATCACGGCGTAATTACGGTTCACAGTCCAGGTATTCGCCGTAGCCACTTGCCAATCCGCGCCGGTGACGTTGCAATTGCAAGTAATGCCGTTGTTGTAGGTCAGCGACGCGTTCGTGCTCTGCCAATTGCCGCCGTTGCCGCCATTGTCCACATAATTTGCAGGCGCAAGGACGCGGGCGTTGGTGGCGATGTTCGTGATCTTGTCCGCTTCGGTGCAATTCGAGTCGTAATAGAAACGGAACCCCGGCCTGAAATTGGCGGACGTCGAGCCCGCAGCCACGCGCACACCAAATGTGTACTCCGCGGCCGGATCCACCGAAATGCATTGCGTGTTCACCCCGAGTCCGGCCGTCGCCCCGTCTCCGACTTTCACGTTGTAGCTGCCCTGCGTATTGCCATCCAC
>PLZZ01000036.1:7835-11819 GCA_003153585.1 Acidobacteriota bacterium
GCCGAGCCGTCGGATGGAAATTGAATGCAATTGTAAATATCTTCGCAGCGGTTGTTGGGTCCAAACGTGACGCTGGTAGCGCCGATGATGTTGTAGCAAATCTGTCCAAAAGCGGCGGAGGAGCTTTCGCAGTCGTTTCCGTATATTTCGTCGTTGTTGGGATAATTCCCATTGCTGTCTTTCGCTAGAACGTAGCCGGTGGAGCTTGCGGGCGGCAGAATGCAGGCGTTTTGTTCCAGCACGATCGCGTTGTAAATGCCCGCGAGATAAAAGCAGGTGTCCCCGCTGGACTGCGGATTCATGTTGTTGTGCTTGAACAAAGTGTTTGTGCCGTCGAGGTCGCCCACCGAGGTGTTGCCGTAAATTCCGTAGGAAGTTCCTCCCGTGCCCAGAGTGATGTTGTTGTTTTCGATGTCCGAATGGCCGATGCTGGTCATGTCGATCACTTTTGAACTCGCGCCGGTCGCAGTGAGCGCCATGCCCTCGATGTGCACGAAATTTATTTTGGACGTAGCTTGATTCGGATTTTTCACCGTGGTGCATCCCGCGTTGCCGCAGGCGATGAAGCCGGAAGTGTCCGGATTGGCAATCGTGCCGGTACCGCTCTCTTGATATCCTTTGATGGACGCGCCGTCCCCGGTCAATTCCACCGCATCATTCGTGGTTGTGTCAGTGACCGTGAGTTGTCCCTGCCCCCACAACAAAACAGTGCCGGCAGGAATCGTTATGTGATGCGCCCCCGTAAGCGTTCCGGCCATTCCCCGCGCGTCGCAAACNNTGCGGATTCGTGTTGTTGATCCCCAGCGAGCTGGGAGTGAAACGGTGCACCGGCAGCAACGTGCTTATCACTGAATCGGGCCCTCCGGCGGACGGCAGCGCCGTCATCGTGAAGCTGCTCGTGCTCGCGCCCGAAATAAACGTGTAGTTCGTCTGCACCGGTTGCCACTGGCCGTTGTTCAAATACGGAACCGTGGAAGTAGCGATGCAATAACCTGCAATCGTGCTAACTCCGGTGATAGGAGGCGTCCAGCTCCATGTGATTGCGTTGCTTGAGCCGCTCAGTGCCACGCCCGCGCTCTGCTGCGAAGGCGCCGACTCCGTCGAGCTGCAACTCGTCGTGGTCGAATACATCGTCGCGAAATAGGTGCCCGCTGCAATCGAGCCGCCGGTAGTAGCCGTGCCCGCCACGCTTGTGGGTGGATAAGTTCGCGGAAACTGAATGTCGAAACTCCCGCTCGCATTCTGCGCGATGCTCGCGCCATAACCGAAGTCGGTTCCGTCATTCAGCATCAGCCCGAAAACGGGGTCGATGCCCACTCCGGCGAACCGGCTGCCATTGAAGGTTGCTCGCAAAGCGTCACCGTCGTAGCCGCCATATACGTTTACATCGCTGCGCAGCCGGGGGTCCGGGCCGCCTCCGCCTCCGGATCTAACAAAGTAGTCGAACCCATTCCAGCTTTGCGCCGAGCATCCGGACACCGGATTCCCGTTGTTGTCTTGCACTAGGCCGTTTGAAGAAAAATTTCCGCCCGACCGGATGTTGCAACCATACACGGACGAAGTGCTGGGATTATCATTTTGAATCATCGGTGAGCCGCCACTCCCACCGATCGAAAAGTCGATGATTACACCGTTCAGGTTTGACCCGGATGAATTGAGTTCCACCAACGCGCATGATGTAGCCACCCCCGCAGCGCAAGTAGAGTCTGCTCCGCTCACGTTCCCGAACGTCAAATTCGTCATCACCGGAAGTGCCGTCCCGCCGGGATTACCCGTGCTATTCGTGATGTAGAAGAACGGCCCGTGGTTCGCTTCCCATCCCCGAATATCCTGAAAGTGCATGTTTCCCGGGCCGCTTCCAACGGTGTTCACCCGCTGGTCGTAATGAAACATCCCGCCGATTCCTTGCAGGTTATCGAATTCCATCAGACCGTCTAGCGGAGCCTCGCTTCCAAGCGGCGCGTCTCCGGTCAGCAGCACACAATAAATTCCCGAAACTTCCGCGCCGGCGCATTCGCCACCGTGCCACTCAAACCAGAATGAGTTGGTCACTTCCAGAGCGCTGTTATCGGCCTGCCCGGTTTGTTGTACGAACAGGTTCACATTTTCCAGCTTGTCGCCGGTCGTGGTGTAGAACCACAGAGCTTTGTTATATCCGTCAATCTCAATGTCGCGGAATGTGGTGCCGGCATAGGCGCCCGGATAGCGCAGGTCAAACACCGGCGCGTTGTTCGGGCTGCTCCCAGCGATGCTTCTTACTACCGCCATCGGGCCTCGCACGAATTGCAGCGTGCTGGCCGTTCCCATGCCTTTAAAAGTTAACCGCCCGCAAGGGACTTCAAATACCGGCGCGGTAGAAGGAAGCTGCGGTTGTTTAACGGCATAGACTCCCGACGGAAAATCCAATTCGGGGATTACGCTGATGCCGCCGATAAGAGTCCCGCAAGCCGCGGTGATGGCAGCCTGAATCGCCGCCGTGTCGTCCGTCGCGCCGTCGCCCTTCGCGCCGTACGCCGTCACGTCGATGCGCGGCCGCGGACCCGTTATCGTCTCACTCCCTAGGACGCTCAAAGACGTAGGCGTGAAACTTCCGGGGCTAAAATTGGCCGTCGTCAGCGTTCCGGCGATGTTTGCATTTCCCGCTACGGTCAAATTTCCGCCCAGCGTCAGTCCAAACGCCGAAATATTATTGCCCACTCCTGTGGACGAAGGATCGGCGGGAAGAATCGCATCCGGAAAAGTCTGCGTCCCATTTATTTGCGGCGCGGTAATTTGAATTAAGTAGCGTCCTGCGGGAGCGTAAAAATGGTAGTTGCCGAGCCCGTCGGACTGAAACGGATTTTGCGACGGCACGCTCAGCGTCGCNNGCCCCCGCCACCGGATGCCCTTCGGGACCAAACACAACATCGTCTTTGCGCGATCCCTGCGCGTATGCCAGAGGCGCCGCGAGCGCCACAATCGCAACCAGCGCCACGCACGCCGTCAGCGCCCGGCTCAGCCGCCTCGTCAGCCCACCCGTAGTATCGCTGCGAACACCTCGCGCTAAGCGCGACCACGCACGCAACGCTAGCGTTAGACACCTACGAACATCTCGCGCCAAATCCGACCCCGCGCGAATCGTTTGAATGCCAGCCACCCGGATTGTGCCGTTTGGTCTCATGTCGTGTTCGCCTCTGCGCCGCTGTGTACCCTCGCTTTTGTACCGCAATCCCGCCAATTTATACAGAACTGACCCCACGTCCCCGCCATCTTCCACTAGACGCCTCTGAGTTGCGTCCGCTCGGCGCAACTTCCTCGCCTTCTAACACGTTAACTCGTCGGCCCGAAGCCGCCCGTGAACCGGGGTCGTGGTTTTCGTAGCGCCGGTTTACCCTGACGAAGGAAGGGCGTCTTGCTTGCCCTGAAATACGAAGGGCCGGCTCTTTTGACTTTCTTGATCGGCCGACAAACCGACAGCGAGACGCCACGACAGTTCAAGGTGTTCGCCGCTAGCTATTTTTGTCCGCTTGCGCTGGAGTTGGATTTTGCGCGCGCTCCCGGAGCTGCTTGCCCCGCGCTATTTTTCGCTCCAAGGCCCAGCCCGTGCTGCGCCGCCTTCTCCGCGTCGAGAATAGCCCCGCAATGCTTGCATACCGCCACTCCCTGCTTCACCTTTTCGCCGCACGCCGGACAATCGTTTAGCCGCATCGGAACGTAAGCCCATTCGCGTTCGACGCCCAGGCCGATCGCCGCCCGCCGGTGCAAATCCGAAATTTCGCGGAACGAATGCCCGCGCGCCCACATCGTGTCGCCTTCTCCGATCAGCCGGTGATAGAACGCATCCCGCCGCTCGCGCGCCGCACTCAGTTCCTCAGCCGTAGGCCGCGCTCCGGCGCAAACGAACACGCCGTGGTCCTGAAGATCCTGCAGCAAATCCACGGCAATCTCGCGCGCCGAAATCGTGAAAGGAAAGCGCCGGTTGTCTCCCAGATCCAGCGCGTCGCC
>PLZZ01000036.1:11875-12063 GCA_003153585.1 Acidobacteriota bacterium
CCCAGTAGTCCGTTCAATGAATTGTCCTTTTGTAAGCTGCTTCTGAATTGTGTAACACCGCTGCTCCGCCGCTATCCGGTTACAACGAACGCTTCCCCATGAAACGCTGGCACCGCGTCGTCGAGAATATCGTCCATGCCGCGATCCATATGGCGCTCGCGGCGCGCTTCCCTGCTCGCAATGGCCCC
>PLZZ01000036.1:12071-13996 GCA_003153585.1 Acidobacteriota bacterium
TCGAGCGTGAAGCAATGCTCGTAATCCCCGCGAGACGGGTACGGCCCCAGCGCCGCGACGCGCACTCCATCTTCGATTTCGGTTGTTTGCGCAAGCCATTGCTCCGGCGAGCCGTAAGATTCCGCTGGCAACCACCGCTCGATGTGCCAGCGGTCCTCGGGAAGATACTTCGGGACGCGCCGCAGCTCCACGGCTTCGCGAATGGTATTTCCGTGCGCGTCACGGTCCGTCCACCGCCCGCCGATCCACGCCAACCGCGACCCTCCCCACACCACGCGAAAGTTCGGCTCGCCATAACGGTTCACCCCTCCCGCGCGCGTAGCCCGTTCCTGCACGCCAACCGGCGTCTCATGCGTTTCTCGTGTCACGCGGATCAAGATAAGTAGAGAAGCTGATTAGCTGTTGAAAGAGTTACAATCTGCGCGGAGGCAGTCTTAATGCGATTAACGCTCTCTGACGGCTTTCGAGGGCTATTCGCGGCGCTGTTCATCCTGTGGGCGTGTCCATCAACGCCTGCGCAGGAACCACAAATCGATGCGCTTGCAGATCAAATCGCGGCGTCACTCTCGCAGGCAAAACTCAAGACGGTGATGGTCTTTGATTTTGACGGGCCCGATGAAATGGACGCCCTGGGCCAGAAACTCGCCGAAGATTTTCGTGCCGCACTTGCTAAATCGGGCAAAGGCCTTCAAGTCGAAGATCGCTCGCAACTCCTTGAATTGCTCAAGAAAAATGAACTCATACCTGCCAATGTTCGCGATGCGGCGACCGAGCAATGGCTAGCTGGGCAAACCGAGCTGGACGCTCGGATTTCAGGCGAGCTGTCGAAGGGTATCGGCGGCCTTAAGATAACCGTCTACGCCCACTGCAACCTAAAGAGCTGCGATCGATTCTACCAGTTCGAGACGTCCATACCCCTCACTGACGACCTTAAAGCGCTCATCAGAGGGAGACCAAAGGAATATGACGAATTTGCGTCTTTACCAAGGAGCGGCGAGAACGGCTATTCTTCGGTGAGCTGTATTTATTGCCCGATGGCTCAATTCTCAGCGGAAGCCTTAAAAAGCACCCTCCAAGGTACGGTCATACTGGAGCTCACAATTGACCAAGACGGGCGCCCAAGAGACATCAAGGTCAGGGTTGGTCTGCCGTGCGGGTTGACGCAGCAGGCTGTTGAGGCGGTTAAAGAATGGAAATTCAAACCTTCGACCGGTCCTGACGGAAAACCTGAAGCAGTCAGGCAAGCGGTCGAGATAACTTTTCACCATTAGCGGTTCGGCAGAAATGTCAGCTCTGTGCGCCCTTTTCGTTCTTCGATTCTTGTCCTGACTTCATCTTCCACAGTATCTGTCGCATAATCCCCAGCCAGATCACCGCGTCGCGCGCGGGCAAATTGAGCCGGCGAACGAGGCGGCGAATTCGCTCCTCCGCGTCAGCTACGCGTCGCATTTCCAGAAAGCCGCTGGCGTGCAGTACATCGAGCAGCTTCATCGTGATCCGCTCGACTTCCCCCGCCGACGCGCCCGGCAACTTCTCCGGCAATCGCGCAGCCTTGCCGTCGCGCACAATTTCGTACAAGCACACCGCGACAGCCTGCCCCAAGTTCATCGAAATGTTTTCTTCGCGCGTGGGGACGCGCATCAGCCAGTGGCAATGGCTCAGATCCTCGTTCGACAAGCCAAATTTCTCCGAGCCAAACAGCAGCGCCACGCAACTCGCTCCCATCCGCTTGCGGATCAGTCGAGCGCCGTCTTCCAGCCGCCGCAGTGGATGGTGCAATTGCCGATGACGTACCGCCGTCGTTCCCACCACCAATGTACAGTCGCCCACGGCTTCAGCCACGCTCTTGTATTGTTCCGCCTCCGCCAGGACAGACGAAGCCCCCACCGCCGAACGCGCTTCACGAAACGCCGGTTCGTACGGGT
>PLZZ01000119.1 GCA_003153585.1 Acidobacteriota bacterium
CTTGCCAACAGAGAAATTGATGCAACACCTTGGGACCGGTCGGAGTATCTGCCTGCGAACAGAAGGAGATAGCTAAATGCCGTTACTTCAACTTGTAATGGTCCTGATCGTGGTAGGCGTCCTGCTTTGGCTGGTCAATCGGTTTATACCGATGCAGGGAACGATCAAGTCCATCTTGAATGCAGTGGTAGTCATCGCCGTAGTCTTGTGGCTACTGAACGTTTTCGGACTATTCCACGCTTTCTCCCGAATCCACGTTGGGGCATAAGCAAGCCTTGATAAACGACACGGAGATGAGGTGTGCGTCATCGTACGCAAATAACAAACCGCGCTAGGCGAAAAACGTCCAGCGAATGAATTCTCGTTAATGGAGGCAACACTCATGAAAGTACTCGGAGTTATCAGCACTACAGCCGTGTTCTTGCTTCTCGGAGCCACGGTTCCTGCTTTCGCGCAGGAAGAGCACCACGAAGAAGCGGCCAAGCCTGCGACACACGAGGAAGCCGCCAAGCCAGCTAAGCAAGAAGAGGCCAAACCTGCCAAGCAGGAAGAGGCTAAGCCTGCGAAGCAGGAAGAAGCCAAGCCTGCCAAACAGGAAGAGGCCAAGCCTGCGAAGCAGGAAGAAGCCAAGCCTGCCAAACAGGAAGAGGCTAAGAGCGAAAAACCAGTGAAACAGGCCAAGCCAGCAAAGGAAGAGGAAGCCAAGGCTAAGCCAGCAAAGCAACAGGAAGAAGCCAAGGCCAAGCCAGCGAAGCAAGAGGAAGAAGCGAAGGCTAAGCCGGCGAAACAAGAGAAACAGGCCAAGCCAGCAGAGCAAGAGAAGCAGGCTAAGACTGAAAATCAGNNGAGCCGGCACTTCGGCTCAGCGCCAGAAGCAGCGCTCGCATACCTGACGATCGGTTCCGTGCCAATTTTGGTTCGGAGCACACCTTCGTAATCAACCAACCAGTGATGGTCGGCGGTTTTTCGCGATTCCAATACGGCGGTTTTTGGTTTGGATTCGAGAATCCGTGGCCGGAGGGCTGGTATTACACCGACAACGTTTACGTTGATTTCATCGACGGCGGCTATTACTTGTGCAACCCGTATTATCCCGGCGCGCGCGTTGGCATCAGCGTCGTGATCTAAGCGGTTTTTCGGCCAGAGCTTCAGGGCGGCGGACGCGCAGTCGGGTCGAGTCGCCCTGGCAGTGCTGGTAGAACGTCAGAGCTTCCTTCGTTACTTCGGCGAAGAGAGAAACAGGAGGAACAATGCTCGGGACTATATTGATCGTGATCTTGGTGCTGGCGCTTCTTGGTGTGTTGCCCAGGTGGTCGCATAGCCGGGACTGGGGTTATGCCCCGACTGGCGGAGTCGGGCTGATCCTGGTCATCGTCGTCATTCTTCTGCTTCTCGGCCGCATCTAGAAGCGCGCAGGCGCCAGCGTCCGCGGAACCACGTGACGCAGAGTGCCCGCAATCAGACGAGGCTCAAGACCTGAAACGGACCTTTTTACTTTCAACCTTTGCCTTTCTTCGCAGTCTGAGGTGAAAAATGGATGAGTCCAAACGACAGGCCGTTCAGTTCCTGGAAAAGGAAATCAAGACGTATGTAGCGCTCGCATTATTNNGAGAAGCCAGGAAGCTCGTAAACGAACTTCGAAAAGCGGGTTAGCGCGGCGCTGACTCATGCTCTTGGCTGGATTTGAAGGGCCAGGTTCCCTTCCACTTCTCCCAAACGAAAATAACCAACCACAAGCCACAGAAAAAGGTTCGGCACCCTGCTAATTACCTCCGTCACTCGATTTGACTCTGGTGTGACACCAAGAAACGCGCCACCCGCCGCGACGTCTGAAAGCCCCTCCCCAATTCTTCGCGTTCAGAAGTAAAATTTCAGAGCGAATTGGATCAATCGTGGAGGCAACGAAGCAGTAGGAAAGCCAAATTGCGAAGTCCCCCGCTCGGTGGAGAAGTTCTCGTCCGTCGTAGTCACATCCGTGAACGTCAGGTTCGGATGGTTCCATATATTGAACAATTCCGCGCGGAACTCAAAATGCATTTGTTCGCGAACGGGAAATTGCTTGATGAAAGACAAGTCCCAGTTATGCAGTCCGGGACCCCGAATGATATTTCGACCTGCGTCTCCGAACGTCCCCTCCACGGTATTGGGGACAAAGGCGCAGGTGTTGAAAATCGTCCCGGCTATGCAAGGCGTTCCGTTGGGATTTCCAACAACATTCGGACGCGCACAATTGAAAACTTCTCCTCCGCAGTCAGAGTTAGAAATGTTCACCAGGTCATCGGTGGGCGTGAACCAATTGCCCGTCTGCGCCGAGATAATTCCGGTGATTTGCCAGTTGCCGACGAGCTGGTTGCGGAAGCCCGAAAGATCTGAACCAAATCGTTGATCCTTCCCGAAAGGCAGGTCATACACAAAGTTGAAGACGAATCTTTGTCGAACGTCGAAATCGGCGTTGCCATACTCTAGCTGCGGCTCCGTTTGCAACCGGAAGTCCCCTTGATTCTGAGCGCCAAGACTGGCACTTGAAGCGTCATCGAGCGCGTGGCTATAGGTGTAGGCGGCTTCAAACTGCAAACCGTTGGAGAAACGTTTCTCGAGTTTAAGTTGCAAGGCGGTGTAGTTTGAGAACAAGTTGGAACGAAGCGCATAGATCCCCGCATCAATATTGGGATCGGGGCGTCGTCCGGCGGTGGGACTATTTGGGTCCGATGTAGGAACGGCCTGGTTTCCGTTAAACAGACCGAAGAGATCTGCGCCGTGCGAGCCCACGTAGGAAACTTGAGCCACAATGTTCGATGGCAATTCGTACTGGAAACCAAGGAACCATTGCTGCATGAACGGTGTAGTGATTTTTGGGCTGATGGAGAAAAGCAAGGGAGTATTCGGATCAACCAAGGAGTTCGCCGGGAATCCCTGCTGCAATGAGTTGAAGCCCGGGATCGAACAGTTGGTTAGGGGAAAACTAGGGTTCGCGGAATTCCCCAAGCAGGGCATGTTGAATGACTGCGTCACAAAAAATGGCGGATTGAATCCGGGACTTGGATTGGAATAAGGACCGTTTTCTTGACCGCCGTAAAAAATCCCATAAGAAGTTCGGAGCACGAGTTTGTCGCTTATTTTGTAAGCCAGGCCGACCCGCGGCGCAAAGTTGTGGAGATCTGGCGAGACCAGACCGGATGACCCATTACGGTCAATCGAAATTTGCGAGGCAAGGGTCGGTGTGAGTACGGCTTTTTGTCCTTTGGGAACAATGAGGCAGCCGCATCCAAAATCAAAGTTGGCCTGTTCATTGCCGGCTGCTTTGACCGTGGTATAAAGCTCGTAGCGCAAACCAAGATTGAACGTAAGACGTGCTGATTTCTTGAAGTCGTCCTGAACGAATCCTGCGTAGATTTGCCGATGGTAGTCAACGTTGTGAAGATTTACGATCGACCCGCCATCGGAGATGCCCAAGAGAAAGCTCGCGAAGCCATACCCGCCAGTTCCGGGCGCCGCTGGATTGTCCGTGAAGCCCGTGCTGAAATCCGCAGTGCCGCGAGAAGCGGATGGTTGAAAAATGGTGAATTGTTCGAAGCGAATCTCGGTGCCGAACTTGAGCGAATGGCGACCTTTGATCCAAGTGAAATTGTCGGTAAAGACATAGCTGTTCTGCTTCTCGATCGAAGGTAAAAAACCCGAGCTGCCAAGCTCTGGAGCCGAACCATCGCTGAACGTCAAAGCTGGAAGTCCGCCATTAAATGTGCCGGGTTCGAACGGCACCCCAGGGTAGTCAAGCTGCGCTGACACATTTTCGTTGAAATTAACCTGGTAACGATGCGCGTTGATGCGGTTATAGCCAAAACGAAACTCGTTCACATGGGTTGAATCAAGAATATGAGTCTCGCTCAACGCAACGCTGCGGTAAGAGAAATCCTCAATTCCGTCGAAGAACCCGCCGCCGTCCAGTACGTTATCGAAAGGCGGTGGAATAAAACTGGGCTGGTTTTCGTAGCTGAACCGCCCAAAGATGGAATCCTTGCTCGAAAAAGTGTGGTCCATTCGGACGTCAAAATTGTTGCGGGTTTCGCTGCGCACGGGGACGGCGATGTAATTGAAAGCCGGATTGACGGACGAGTTCGGGGGTGGGATCAGAGCTGCCAGCCGGGCGGCCAGCGGGTCCACGGTTCCGGCAGGGAAAATATTTGTTGGGTTGCCCGAGCCATCCACCCCTATTGGAAATCCGCAGAATCCAGTGGGGTTGGCGGGTGTTACCGGCACTGGCAGGGTTCGCCTGGCGTTGAAGATTTCCCCCACAAAGGTCTGGTGATTATTGCAATCAAGAGCCACAGCCCCCGTCGGGAGGCCGGTGTTCGGGTCAACGGCCATTGCCGGCATGTTCGTGAGAAGCTCGGAGAAATTGCCGACCACCATGTCTTGATCAGGAAGGAACGCGGTTTGTGGTATTCCCTGCCGCAAGCGAAATCCTTCGTAATCGACGAAGAAGAATGTCTTGTCCTTCTGGACCGGGCCGCCAAATGTAGCGCCGAACTGGTTCTGCTTGTACGCTGGTTTCTGCGGTGTGACGATGAAGAATGGAGAAGCATCAAGAACATCATTTCGCAAATATTCGAAAACATCTCCGTGATAACCGTTGGTGCCGGATTTGATTACGGCATTTAGAATTGCTCCGTTGCCTCTTCCGAATTCTGCGCTGTAGTCGTTCGTTTGAACTTTAAATTCCTCAATGGCGTCAATGGGAGGTTGAATCACGTACGACGATTCATTCAGCACGTCGCCTAAATTTGAATTGTTGTCGATTCCGTCGAGCAGGAAGTTGTTCTGCAACGAGCGGGCACCGTCCACGCTGAATCCATAACTCCCGCTTACGCGCGAGCCGGGTTCGCTGGGCACAACGCCGACCCCGAGCTGCGCCAGCTGCGCGAAATTTCTCCCGTTCAGCGGAAGTGTCTCGATACGCGTTTTGTCCATCACCTCGCCCATCGTGCTGGTCTCGGTTTCCAGCAACGGGTTCTGGACCGTCACTTCAACCTTTTGCGAGATCTGGCCTATTTCCAGTTTTACGTCTGCTTCGATTCGGCCCTGCACGTCAAGTTGCACTGGACCGGCCACGGCCGTCTTGAAATTTGCCTTCTCCACGGTGACGGTATAGCGTCCGACCTTCAAAGGTCCTGCTACGTACTCTCCATTTCCGTTGGTAGTTGTTTCAAACTCAGTGCCGCGATCCACGTCACGCACTCTGACTTTCGCGCCTGGAACCACTCCTCCTCCAGTATCGGTGACAACCCCTACGATGTTGCCTGTGTCTTTCTGTGCCCAGGCGCTTCCTGCAAAGAGCAGCGGCAAGAGCAGTAGAGCGGTAAAGAAACCGCGGAGACGCCCCTTGCTTGCGGATCTTAGAGTTCCTGTCCGGGACTGCTGTCTGGAGCATGAACGAAGGCCGCACATTTTGGTCACAGGTAACCCCTCCCATGGGCAATGCTGTATAGCGTTTTCATACCCTGGCTGAATGTTGGACAAACCCCGATCGTTGACGTAATTAGCCCTATTGTGTTTGTTTGTCAACTTTTTTTATCTAATTTGGTGTATTTTGTAATTTTCGGATCAATTTCTCCTAATCTATGGCACAATCCGCGTGCTTTTCGGGCCATTTAATGGGGACGGAGCAGCCTGAATGAGCCTTCTAGCAGAAGAACGGAGATTTCGCATACGCGAGATCCTGTCGCGCGAGCGAACTGTTACTGCCTCCGATCTGATACGCGATCTGGGAGTCACAGCGGCTACAGTCCGGCGCGATCTCGCTGTTTTGGAAAAAGAAGGCGTGCTGCTGCGTTCGCACGGCGGCGCCGTCTCACGCACCTCCAGCACCAATTTTCAGCCTTCCTACGAGGCGCTGGGACGCAGCAATCGAGCCGAAAAACAGGCCATCGCGCGAGAAGCAGAGCGCCTCATCCTGGATGGTGAGACCGTTTTCCTGGAGGGCAGCACCACAGTCTACGAACTCGCCCGCCGCCTGTTGCATCGCAACAGGCTGACCGTAATCACAAATTCGCCGCCGATTGTGGATGAATTCCAGCGCAGCCAGCACGTCTCGGTCATCTCAACAGGGGGCGAACTTCAAAAGGACGTATTTTATCTTTCGGGAGTCTGGGCGCAGCGAGCATTGTCGGAAATTCGCGTGGACAAAGCCGTATTGGGTGTGAGCGCCATTGATCCCGAGTACGGAATTTCCACTGCGAGCCAGGCCGAAGCTCAAATCAAAAAGATGATCTTGAAGTCCGCGCGAGTCAGCATTGCACTGGCGGACCATAGCAAATTCGGGAATCAGGGCTTCGCCTACGTTGGTCCCACCACGGACATCGATATTCTTGTCACCGATTCAGCCACAGACCCCAAATATCTACGCCCCCTGCGCGAAGCCGGTGTGGAGCTAATCCTGGCCGACCTGCGGGATCAACCACATGATACGAATGGACATGAGCCGGGAAAGACGCGGGCGCGTTCCGGGCCTGCTAGACACTAGGTCGCCAAGATGCGTGTAGATTTCAAGAAAGTGCTTGTCTTGTTGTTGGCGGCCGGCATCGCGACGGTCGCGGCGACCTACGTACATTCGTTTGGTTTCCTCGCATTGCATGCAGCAACCCTTGAAGCAATTCGACCAGACAGCCAAAGGGACCTGCTGCAAGCTTTCGCCGCGTTGGAGCCGATCGATACTCACGTTCATGCATTCAAAAGCGATCCTGACTTGACGGATCTGATGACACACCTTCGATTGAACGTTTTGGATATTTGCGTGGCCGATAACCACGGAATTTATGGCCAATTGGATACAGAAATCGCGCGCGCCAAGGCGTTTGTTCAAGCGAGTCAGAACCATGCACGATTGTGCGTCACCTTCGATCCATTTGATTTCGATCGAAAGGATTTCGCGCGAAAAACGATAGAACGACTTCGTCGGGAATTTGCCCAAGGTGCCGTTGCGGTGAAAATCTGGAAGAACATTGGCATGGAATTAAAGACGCCAGACGGAAAATACGTTATGCCTGATGATCCCGCTTTCGAACCCATTTACCGCGCGATCGCGGGCGATAATAAAACTCTTATCGCGCACGTCGCCGAGCCTTCCTCCTGCTGGCAACCACCGAATCCTGACAGCCCGGACTACGACTACTACAAGGAAAATCCTCAGTGGTATATGTATTTGCACCCCGATCATCCTCGCAAGGAGGTCATTTTAGCGGCGCGCGATCACCTGCTTGCTGAAAACCCGAAACTGCGGGTGGTCGGCGCGCACTTGGGAAGCATGGAAACGGATGTGGATGAAATCGCGAAGCGATTCGATCGCTATCCGAATTTTGCAGTTGATACTGCGGCGAGAATGGAATATCTGATGATTCAGCCGCGGGAAAAAGTGCGGAACTTTCTGATCAAGTATCAGACCAGAGTGCTCTACGGCACCGATCTGGAATTTCTACCTGATGAATCCACAGCAGACGCTCTTAAGGACTGGCAAGAGACTTACGCAAGAGACTGGAAATTTTTAGCCACCAACGAGACCTTCCAATACAACGGCCGTCAAGTTCATGGCCTCGGTTTGTCCGAACCAGTCCTCCGTCGAATTTATCATGACAATGCCGTACAGTGGATTCCTGGAATGGGGTCCTCTTCGAAGTAAAACTGCCAAATGCTATTGCAAGGAACCGCTCGGCCACTACCTTGCTTCTAGAAATTCATTTTCTGCACTTCGATTTGCGGAAGTAGTCTTTGCGCGTCTGCAAAATTGATCATGCCCGGCGAGCTTGCAGCGCAATTGGCGGCGCCACAAGCGGCGGCGAGTCGTACTGCCTCTTCGCCAACGATCCCTTGTATTGCAGCGTAAGCGAACCCTGCCAGAGTTGCGTCCCCGGAACCGACCGTCGAGACCACTTTCGCGGTGGGGGGACGCGCTATCCACACTGGTCCGTCTCGATGCTCGATCCAGACTAGACCGTCTTTCCCGAATGTGATCGCGGCGCTGCTCGATCCTCGTCGGATGATTTCACGAGCGGCCTCAGTTGTTTCCTGGCTCGACTTCAGCGATCTTGCCAGCAGAGCTTCGGCCTCGGCGCGATTCACTTTCACGAAGTCTGGATTGGCTTTCACGCTCTCGCCCAGAGCCTCGCCGCTGGTGTCGACAAAGACTCTCGCGCCCGCATTTCGCGCAGCTTGAATTAAAAAAACATAAAAATCTGGTGAGATGCCTGAAGGTAAGCTCCCGGAAATGACGAGCAGCGATGCCTTCCCCTCTTCCCGTATCCGCTCGGAACACGTCCGCACAAATTCGGCAGTTTCTTCGCGGGCCGGCGCGGCGCCGGGTTCAAGTATCTCCGTTACCTTTCCGGAGTCTTCGATCACCTCAAGATTCACGCGAGTGCTCGCGGCCGTGCGCACAGCAACCACTTCAATATCCAGTAATTCCAACTGCCGAGCGCACTCTTCGCCGATCGCTCCTCCCAGAAATCCGATCCAGCTTGCATTCGCTCCTAGCGCGCGAGCGGCCATCGCCACGTGCGCGGCTTTGCCTCCCGCCAAGCCGCGGGCGCTTTTGGCGCGATTCACTTCACCGGCCTCGAGGAATGCAACGCGCAACCGCCGGTCCATCGCAGGATTTGCGCTTACGCAAACGATCGTTGAACCGGCCATCTGCCCTTGCTCCCGAAGTGCACTTGTGTCAAGCTATCACGCTAGATTCGAAATAGTAACAAAAAGTAATAAATCGAAAGCACATTCATAAACCATGCTGGCAGAAGAACGGCGGCGAAAAATTCTTGAATTGACCCAACGCGATGGGCGGGTCGTTGTCAAAGACCTAGCACGGCGCTTCTCCACTTCTCTCATCACGATTCGCAAAGACTTGGAATCCCTTCACCAAATGGGCCGAATCCAACGGGCTCACGGCGGCGCGCTACCCATGGACGCATCCGCCTTAAGGGATCCCACGCTGCACGAGAAAGAGCAATTGCATCGTCGCGAAAAACTCAAGATCGCCGCGGCGGCCGCGCGTTTCGTTCAACCGGGCCAAGTCGTAATCCTTGATTCAGGCACTACTACCACAGCAGTGGCGCGCGCGATCAAACATGTTAGGAATCTCACGGTCATCACCAACGCCGTCAATATCGCGGCTGAGCTAGCCGGCACCGACGTCGAGGTCATTTTAACGGGAGGCGTGCTGAGAAGAAACTCGTTTTCGCTTGTAGGACCGCTCGCCGAGGATTCCTTGCGTCACGTGACGGCCGACCTTTTGTTGCTCGCGGTGGACGGTTTCGATCTCGAGTATGGTCTCACCACTCCGAACCTTCTGGAAGCACGGGTGAACCGCGTCATGATGGAAAATGCAAAGACCACGATTATCGTGTGCGATTCGAGCAAATTCGGCCGGCGCAGCCTTTCATTCATTGCTCCCATTTCCGCGGTGCACCACACCATTACGGACAGGAAAATCTCTGCGAAAAACTTGCGCGCTCTTCGCGCGGCACATATCAAGACCATCGTCGTTTGAACTTTTATGCTTGCGGGCTTGTGGAGGCAATGTTGACGGAATTGAAATCAGCAATCGGCGCTAACACCATTTCCGAGATCCTCTCCCAGCCCGCCACCTGGACTACGTGTTTGCAAGCGATGGATAAAAGTGCGGAATTGCGCTTGCTTGCTCACAACCTACCCAGGAATATCGAGTGGGTGTTCATCGGCTGCGGCTCCAGCTTCTACTTGGCTCAGAGCGCGGCGGCGAGCTGGTTCATTCTCACGGGCGAGAAATCTCGCGCAATTCCTGCATCCGAAATTATGCTCTTTCCGCAGCTGCTTCCCGTCCCCTGCCAGCCGGTCATGATTACCCGCTCCGGGCATACGTCGGAGATTCTGCAGGCAGCCAGGTATTTGGAAGGTGTACTCAATCTTAAAGTTCTCGCGATAACCTGCGGTACAGACACTCCCATCGAGGAACTTTCTTCGCACCACATCATCCTGCATGCTGCCGACGAGAAAAGCACCGTAATGACGAGATCTTTCACTTCCATGCTCATCGTATTACAGTCGCTCGCCGCCATCCGCGGAGATCACCCCGATTTTTTGACCGGCCTTCGCAAGCTTCCCGCGCAATTAGCTGCGCGATTAGGCCAGTTCCAAACCACGGTAAAATCGCTGGTCGAGTCGGGGACATTCGCGGATTATGTCTTCCTCGGCCAAGGTCCGTTCTTCGGAATCGCGCAAGAATCGATGCTGAAGGTGAAGGAAATGTCTTGTTCCTACGCGCAGAGTTTTCACACGCTCGAATTCAGGCATGGACCAAAAGCCATCGTAAGTCCCGAGACTCTGATCACCTTTATCATCAGCGAAACCGGGTTCGACGCCGAGGTCGCCGTCCTGGAAGAAATCAAGGCTCTGGGCGGCACAACGCTGGTGGTCGCAAACACATGCAGCACGGCGATCCGCAAGGCTGCCGACTACACGGTGGAGTTGTCTCTTGATATTCCTGAAGCCGCCCGTACAGCCGCGAGTGTGATCGCCGGGCAACTCCTGGGTTTCTACACGGGACTTAAGAAGGGACTGAATCCTGACGAACCTCGCAATTTATCGCGCGTGGTAACGCTGGAAAGCAGAAGCTAATCGAGGTTCACGAATGCCTCTCGACGTGTGCGTGGTCGGAGAAATCAATCCAGATCTGATTCTTTACGGCTTGCCGAAAGAATTGAAGCCCGAAGAAGAATCTTTGATCGGCGGATTTCGCCTGACGCTGGGGAGTTCGTCGGCGATTTTTGCGCACAATCTTTCGGTACTCGGCACTGGCGTCGGCATGGTTTCAAAAATCGGAGCCGATGCTCTGGGAAAAATGGCATTCGACTGGCTCGCCTCGGCCGGTGTTGATTTATCTCATGTTTCTTTCACTTCCAGTAAGACATCCACGGGCCTGACCGTCATACTCACCCAGCCAGAACATCGATTCATCCTGACCTATCCGGGAACGATGTTCGAGTTGAGCTACGTCGATCTCGATCTCGATTACATTTTTTCGTCGAGACATTTGCATCTCTCGTCGTACTTCTTGCAAAGAGCCCTTCGGCCGAAAATCGTCGATTTGTTTCGCGAAGCCAAAGCCAAGGGCCTTTCGACCTCGCTTGACACCAACGATGATCCCGAAGGCAAGTGGGGCAAAGATTTGCTGGACGTCCTGCCATATATCGATATTTTTTTTCCCAACGAGCGTGAAGCTAAAAAGATCGTCGGCACCGACGACCTGCCACGAGCAATCGGAAAACTTGCGCAAGCCTGTCAGTTCGTGGTCGTAAAACTGGGCTCCCAGGGAGCTATCGCTCGCAAGGGTTCTGAGGAATGGCGGCGCCAAGGGATGCGAGTGGCGTCAGTGGATTCGGTCGGTGCGGGCGATAGCTTCGATGCCGGCTTCATCCATCGTTTTCTGCAGGGCGCGAGCCCGGCCGAATGTCTTGAATACGCCGACATCGCGGGGGCCTTCTCAACCACTCGCGAAGGCGGAACTGAGGCTTTCAGGGATCGCGATAGCGTCGAGCAATTTTTCCACGACCATTTGGACCAGCGCTGAAGGTCAACGAATTTGGGCTTCTTAGATATTTCTATTGTTTCGTGACTTCGATGAGCAAATGGTCGGAGAAACTGGCGTCGAGCCGCGCGCCTGGCGCAGTCACAAACCCCAGGTCTTTACCGTTGACGTAGTCCACCACTTGATATTTCCCTGGCGCTAGCCCTCGTAGCTCTATTTCCCCGGCCCACGTGGCTGGTTTCGTGTGTTTGCCGTCGGAGGCCGGCCCGGGCGCAAAAAACGCGTAATACATGGCTCCGTCTTTTTCGATCGCATATCCCTCGGGCACGTCATAGCCGTACACGTAAAGATTGCGGAACGTTCCGCGAGAAAGCATTTTGTCGTTGTAGAGACCGATCCACTTCTTCCAGTACTCTTCTTTTTGAGGCGTCAGATACACGTCGCTCAACTTCGGGCCGTAATCGGGCCACGCGAACTTTGTACCGACAACTCCACCGGTGCCCACGGTAGAAGCAAAATCAGATCCAAGATCTTTTTCATTCCCGTTCGGATTCGCTATGCGGGTCAGCTCGACATGATCTCCATACACTGCAGACTTCGGGCCCAGCAGCGCCTTGTACATTTTCACTCGCTGACGAACCTGTACAGAACCCACCGGATCGGCGGTGACGGCCTGATCGATATAGCGCAGCCAGGCGATACTCGGGGGCGTACCACACGGACAGCTCTGGGTAACGCTATCCGCCTTTAGCGCTCGCGTCGTTTCAAAAATCGTTTTGTAAATCTCGCCCATGGCATAGACCGAATCGTTCGGCGATTTGTGGTGGTGTTTTGGGTTGTAGCATGCGGGCACGCTATANNCAGTTGCTTGTAATACGCCTGGACCTCCGGCAGCGCAGGGCACAGCGTTGCCAGATTTCGCGTCATGCGAGCGGGCTTGCCGTTTTTGTCCAGGATCAGCCAGTCCGGATGTTGTTTCACCACCTCCGAGACGCCGTACGGATGTGATTCGTATCCCGGCCCGCCATCTTCTACTGCCAGTGGCAGCCACCAAAGTTGCACTTTAATGCCCTGCTGATGAAACTGTTGAACCATCTTGCGAATTTCATCATCGGGAAACGTATCGCTGCGCGGCTGCCAGTCGCCATAATTGTTGAACCAGCGATCGTCCAGCGTGGCCCAATGAATTCCCATTTCCTTCAATTTTGG
>PLZZ01000056.1 GCA_003153585.1 Acidobacteriota bacterium
GAAAGCATCAGGCGCGCTGTCTGTGGCGGCGAGTTGCTGTGCCTGCGAGAAATTGGGACCAGGAGTGCCGTCGGCGTTTACGATCCCTTCCGAAAGCAGATTCTTCGTAAATTGTCCATGTTTGGGAACGTACGTGGCAAAGACGTGGTCATAGCTGCGGTTTTCGCCGATGATCACGATGACGTGTTTAATGGGCGAGGTCGTGTTTCCGTCGTTGCTCTGTTGCGCCTTGGCCGGGGTGGCTTCCTGTGCCTGGACGGAACTGACCAAAGGCCCCCCAACAGTGAACTGGAACAGGGCAAGAGACGTCAAGCCGATGCGCAGATAATGCATTGATCTCGAAGCGAAATGCTTATAGGACATGCATCCTCCTGTTTCTATGGCGGTTTTTACCGCGGGAGTGAGTAATAACCGCTCAGTGTTGCGATAAGATTTTTCTGGTGTGAATGGAGTAACAAACTGGAAAATAAAATCGGCAGTGAGGCGTTGGTTTCCGATTTAAATTAGTTCCGTGCGTGACTCAACAGGAAAATTGCGTGCAGACCTGGCGAGCCGATGTTTATGGCGGAAGAAAAATAAATTAAAAGCTGATTAATTGGTGCCGGTCGCGCGAACAAGTGGTTTCTTTGTGGAAAGTTCATGACTGCCGGCTTCAGCCGCGCCAGCTGGTTCTACACGGATCACTCCCATCATTCCGCCATCCTCATGCTCCAGAAGATGGCAGTGATATACGAAGGTGCCGACGGCATTGGGGTCACGGAAATCCAACCGTATTTTAACGCTGGGGTATTGAAGCGTCTTTCCGTTATAAAAAGGAACATTAATAGTGTCGCGCAGGAAAGGCTCGTCTACAGGAGCGCCGGAAAAATCGAGGAGCAGGAAGTGCACCTGGTGGATATGGAAAGCGTGCAACTCAGTGGAGCGGTTTTCGATGATCCAGTCCTCCACGTCTCCTTGTTTCACGACGATGTTTGGGACGTCTGAGCTCGGATCAAATGGCGCCGGCGCTTGCCCATCTACAGTCAGATAGAAAGTGGTTGCACTGTTGGGGTCGTTCGGATCGAGCAGCTTTTCGGAGAAATACAATTTGCGAGTACGCACCGGGGAAACATTTCCTAACCATGGAGCGCCGGCTGGAGCGAGTGGCTCGGGCGACTCCGAGAGCACGGAATGCGGTTCGGGCGCGTCGTTCGTGGCTATGATCGTTGCAATAGCGCGGTTGGGGTCATTTTCACCTCCTACGCCGGTATCCACCGTCCGCGTCACGAATAAGCCCGGAACACCGGCGGGAGGTCCCTTTACGATGAATTCCACTCGGCCGCCTGGAGGGACTCCAATGTGGTCGCGCCACAGCCCGCTGTCAGGCAAGGCTCCATTTGTATTCACGGGCACGCCGTCGAGAGCCACGATTCCGATTTGTTGACGCGCGCGTTTGTACAAAATCTCCAGATTCAAATACGTGATGGCCGAAGCATTGAGCACGCGCCAGAATTGCCGTTCGTCCGGCTTCATCTTGATCACAGCGGTGGGATAGTCAGGATACGGAACCGGCACAAAATTGATCGAAAGATCCTTCGCAGGTTTGCCGAAGCCCGTGCCGGTGTTTGCAGCATCGCCGTCGTGGTCGATCAGCATCTTCGGCACAACAGGCTCCGATTTATTGGGCGGAGCATTGGGGTTCAGCAAATCCTGATCGCGAATTATCAGGATACGCTCCGGCAAACCTGCTACTTCGGAGTTCGCGCGCTCGATTCCTTCCACTATCATCGCGCCTGACAGGCCGCCGAGAACCTGTGCTTTGCTGAACCCATGGATGTGCGGATGATACCAATACAATCCTGGCGCTTCGCCGGCCGGAATGCGAAATCGATACTCGAACGGAGGGTCACCTGGCTGTATCGATGTTTTTAGGACGTCATCTTGGTGGCAAACAGGGGGAACGGTTAGACCATGGAAGTGAAGATTGGTCGATGTCGATGTCATCGCACCGCTGGTACAGGGAGCATCACTATTGGCGGCAACTGCGTGCAGGTGATGCTCGTTGGGAGTCACGGTGGCGTGATCCGGGTCCACCAAGTCATTCTTCAAATCTAAGATGAGAAGATCGCCAGGATGCAGGCGCAGAGTGGGAGACTCGCTACCGTCCGCGGATATATAGCAGAAGCGAGCAGCTTGGCCAGCCTCGCTGCTATTACGAACCGTCAAATCGACCTTCAGGACCCCGTTCTGGCTTCGCAGGTCCCGGGGTTCTGGCACGATGCTTCCCGGGGATGGACGAGCGCAAGTCTCGCTCGGCGGGCTCTGGGCGCAGAGGCCCGCACGGAAGCAGGCAAAGCAGAGGATCGCGAAGATGAGTAAATGCAGTTTTTGCATTCTGGAGATCATTAAAGAGACGGCTCCGCCAAGAGAGATGCGGAGCCTGCGTTTCTGCTTGTCGTTCGGTTCTACCGGATGCCGTTAGCTGCTCAGTTTGGTGAATGTCCAGAAAAGAATACCTGCCAGGCATATAGACGCGGGAAGTGTAAGAATCCACGCCATCGCTAGGTTTTTAACCGTGCCCCATTGCAAACCGGAATGATTGGCAGCCATAGTGCCTGCCACGCCGGACGAGAGCACGTGCGTGGTACTGACGGGTAACCCGAACCCATCGGCAGCTCCGATGGTGGCCATGGCCGTGATCTCCGCTGCGGCACCCTGCGCGTAAGTTAGGTGTTCCTTGCCGATTTTTTCTCCAACGGTTACGACAATGCGCTTCCAGCCGATCATGGTGCCGAGCCCCAGCGCGATGGCGACCGCGACTTTTACCCAGGTAGGAATAAATTTTGTGGCGTTATCGATGTGCTTTTTATAGTTCGCTATGACTGCCGAGTCGGCGGTCGAAAACTGGGGTTGCCCGCTCTTCTTCATAAGGCGCAGGGCTTCACTCACCACATACATGTCATTTCGGAAGTTGCGAACTTTGTCCTGCGGGACTCCCTTGAGTTCCTTGTATTCTGAAATTTCGGTGCCGATTCCATTCACGAGCGCGCGCAACGCGAGCATAGTATTTGGCGTGAACTGTTTCGAGCGAATGTAATCGGTGACTTCGTCTCTGGGATCGCCGATTACGGCGCTGGAAGAAACGTAGTGCCCCAGGACCTCCGCGGTCTGAATGGAGACCGCGACGAAATCCTGCGACTGCCCGTAGGTGACGGCGTGGTTCACGGCGTAGGCGGTGGGCACCGTGCCGATCAGAATGAGCATGAT
>PLZZ01000106.1:0-9207 GCA_003153585.1 Acidobacteriota bacterium
ATTCGCTGGGTGGCGCTGGATCTCGCCATGATGGCAGAAGAGATCGTCGTCGTGCCGCTATATTCGCGCCAAGCCCCTGCGGAGCTGGTGGCCATGATGAAAGATTCATCACCCGTGCGAATCTGCTGTTCCACTGCTGCGCGTTCCGCTGAAATCAAGAATCACTGGGCAGCCGCGCCGCACATTACGCTGCTCGATAGCATCTTCGCCGGCGAAGCTCAGAAGCCCACGCCGCCGAAACATCACGCTGATTCAGATATCCTGACGATTATTTACACCTCCGGAACGTCGGGAGAGCCGAAGGGCGTTGTGTTAAATGCAGGAAACGTGGCCCACATGTTGGGGTGTACGAACGCGCGTCTCGACCAGCTCATGGGACAGCACGCCGCCGCCAAGGCGCCGGACGAAATCTTCCATTACTTGCCATTCTGTTTTGCGGCCTCTTGGATCCTGCTGCTCACCGCTCTATCGCGCAGCAGCGTGCTGACGCTTTCGACGGACGTCTCGAAACTGTCCGACGATTTGAAATTGTGCACGCCGGATTATTTTCTGAACGTTCCCACGCTTCTTGAGCGAGTGCGCGGCAAAATCACCGAGACGATTCAGAAGCGCGGAGGTTTTGCGGCCTTTGTTTTCTCGCGGGCGCAGCAGGCATATCTGCGTCAACGGAATAACGATTCGCGTTTGTTCGACCGGCTGTGGTTAGGGCTCGCAAAACGGATAATGTTTCCGGAGATCCGCAAGAGCATCGGGACAAAATTGAAGGCATTGATTTGCGGTTCTGCCCCACTGTCGATCGAAACACAACTTTTTTTTATGATGCTCGGAATACCTGTGCTGCAAGCATACGGACTCACGGAAACGACGGCGATTTGCACGCTGGACGACCCGCTACACGCCGTGCCGGGGCGCGTGGGGCCGGCAGTTCCCGGAGTCGAAATGAAGCTGGCCGAAAACGGAGAGATTTTGGTTCGCGGTCCGAATGTATTTCCAGGCTATTGGCAGCGCCCCGAGGCCACAGCAAAGGCCATCCAGGACGGCTGGTTTCACACAGGCGATCAAGGTGATGTCGACGCAACAGGAAACTGGCGCATCACGGGCCGCTTAAAAAATCTCATCATCCTAAATTCGGGGCACAACGTTGCGCCCGAACCGCTAGAAGAAGAGCTGGCGCGCCACGTACCGGAAGCTCANNGCGACCTGCCGCACTACAAGCAGATTCGAGCGTTTGTTATTCTTCCAGAGCCGCTCAGTGCGGAGAACGGGTTGTTGACTACAAATGGTAAGCTCAAGCGCGATGCAATCGCAACGCGCTTCGCGGCTGAGATCGAGCAGCTCTATGAGAAGAAACCTGCATGAAGACCTTTCAAGGCAAGACACTTTCGTGGCGGATTGCCGATGGCGTGATTGAGCTGACGCTCGATCACGCCCCGTGCAACGAAATCGGCTTGGCCATGCTGGCTGATCTCGAACAATTCGTTGCCGCCCTGGGCACATTAAAAGACGAAGCGCACGCGCTGATCATTTTCAGCGCTCGCAGCGAAGGCTTTTGCGCGGGCGGCGATCTGCGCGAACTTTTTCGTCTTTCCCAAGAAGTTACCGGTGCAGAGCGGCTCAGCGGCCTGCGCAACTTTATCGAACGCATCCATCGCGTGATGAACGCCCTGGATGAAGCGCCTTTCACTACGATTGCCGCGGTCAACGGACTCACGTTTGGCGGCGGCTTCGAACTTGCGCTTACGTGCGATCTGATCATCGCGGATAAAATGGCGCGTTTCTGCTTTCCGGAGTTGCGCTTGGGGCTGATACCGGGGTTCGGCGGTATTCCGCGCCTCAAACGGGACTTGGGAAACGCCGTTGTTCGCGACCTAATTCTCACTGGCCGCAGCATTAACGCTGCCAAGGCGCAATCTGCCGGTATCGTCAGCCAAGTAGCGGCCGAAGGAGACTCGCTGCGTGTGGCACGTGAAACAGCGGCTCAATTGAAAAAGTTTGACCGAAACACGGCTTTGGCCGCCAAGCGTTTTATCAAACAAATCCCGTACGAAGAGTTGCGACGCGAAATTGATATCTTTTGCGAGCTTTTCATGCGGCCGGCCGTTGAAAAGGGACTGCGAAAGTTTGTGGAAAGCAAAGACGCGTTGCCCTATCTGCCGTAGCTTTTAGGACGCAACCGCAGCGGCGGAATTGCGGCTCTATTTGTGGCAACATAGAAGCTATGAGCTCCTTACAGAGCACGACCGAAGAAGTACTCCGGCTCGCAGCTGAACATTTCAAAGTGCCGCGAGAGCAGCTTGCTCCCGACGATGATTTCTTCAAGAAACTCGGCATCAACAGCCTGCAGGCCCTCGATTTGCTCACGCGAATTGAGCACCACTTCAAAATCGAGCTTCCTGACTACGAGCTTCAGGGCGTCAGCGATTTCCGCACGCTCGCCGAGCGCATCCAGTTGCGCCTCTGATGCTTGACCTCCGCGAATATCGATCGTTGGGCGAAGCTTTGCGCGCGGCGTTGAAGCGCTGGCCCAATGAGGTTTGCCTGATCGAAGCGGACCGCGAACGCGAGAACGCGCGATTTACCTATCGTCAATTCCAGGAAGCTGCGCTGCCGCTCGCGAGCGCGTTGCAGGACGCGGGGTTTCAGAGCGGCACGCGTGCTGCGATTATCATGACCAATCAGTCGAAATGGCTGATTTCCGCCTATGCAATTTTCTTCTGCGGTGGCGTACTCGTCCCGCTCGATTACAAGCTCACGGCTGCGGAACAACTCCAACTGCTGGCGCATTCGAAAGCTGAGTTTCTAGTCGTCGAATACCATCTCTGGCGCGCGATCATGCAGACGGAGCGGTTTGAGGATTTGGCTACTCGTGTTGTGCTCGTGACCGAAGCTCCCGGCGGCGCTGATCTTGGCGGTGCAAGACGCTGGGAGGAATTCATCGCGGCTCGCGAACCAGTCTTTACGCCACGAAGCCGCCAAGACCCGGCCTGCATCGTCTATTCGTCGGGCACGGGGGGGAGCCCCAAGGGCTGCCTCTTAACGCACGAAAATTATCTTGAACAGTGCATGGCGCTGACTGCGTTGTACCCTTTCTCGCCGGGTGTGCGTTATNNATTCGCGAGGCTTTTACACGCTACAAAATTACCTACATGACTGTCGTTCCGATGATCTTGAAGAATCTGGAACGCGGGCTGCGGCAGCGATTCGCCGATTTGCCAAGGGTTCGGCGTGGGGTTCTAAATGCTCTCATTGCGACAAACCGTGCGCTCACGCGCCGCCGGCCAAATCTAAGGTTGAGCCGAGCTCTGCTTCGCCAGGTGCACGGCGCTTTTGGCGGCGAATTGCGTGCGCTCTTTGTTGGCGGAGCTTTCACCGAGCCATCAACGCTTCAGTTTTTTTACGATCTGGGAATCCCGGTAGGAAACGGATATGGCTGCACGGAAGCCGGCACAGTCATCACGGTAAACGATTTCAAACCGTTTCGCGCTGACACCGTTGGAAAGCCGCTTCCAGGAATGGGAGTTAAGATTCTAAGCCCAGACGCCGAAGGAATCGGCGAAGTGGCCGCGCGCGGCAAAACGATCATGTCGGAATACATTGACGACCCGGAAATGACGGCGCAAACGATCGTGGATGGCTGGCTGATGACCGGCGATTTGGGGCGCATCGACGCCACGGGCCACTTGCAGCTTTTCGGCCGCAAGAAAAACATGATCGTCACCGAAGAAGGCAAGAACATTTATCCCGAGGATATTGAAACCGCGTTCGAGGGCCTCGCGGTAAAGGAATTCTGCGTGTTCGCGGCAAATTATCTGTGGCCGGCGCATTCGCTGTCGGGGGAGAAATTGGTTATCGTGCTTCATCCGGAAGCTGGGCAAGCAATCAGCGAGGATTTGGTTTTGAACCTTGCTTCGCGCAATCGCCGGCTGCTGAATTACAAACGCATCAGCGGCTACCTCGCATGGGAGCGAGATTTTCCGCTGACGGCATCTCTTAAAATTAAGCGCGGCGAGTTGGCGGAACAGATCCGGGCGAATTTCGACCGGTCTGCCGTGGTGTCTCTGTGAGAGCGTTGCATCGCCGCGTTATGGAGCCGGCCTGGTGATCCAACCACACTTTCTCGCGATCGTGAATCCGGCAGCGGGCGGCGGGCGATGCGGCAGATTTGAACGCGCTACTTTAGGCCGGGTTCGGCGCGCTGGGATNNTATAACAAAGGGTTCCGTAAATTCTTAGCTGTGGGCGGAGACGGAACTTCCTTCGAAATCTTAAATGGGCTCTTCCCTGAGGCGCTTTCTTCCACCGCAAGAGTTGCTCTTGGTTTCTTGCCCTTGGGAACAGGAAACTCGTTCCTCCGGGATTTCACTTCGCAAGGTGTCGAATATACGATTGCAGCCTTGAAGTCCGGAAAACGCCGCCCATGCGACGTGATTCGCCTTCGACACTCTCAGGGCGAGCTCTATTTTATAAATTTACTTAGCCTGGGGTTTCCGGCCGAGGTCGGGGAGACGGCTAACCGCCGATTCAAGCGTTGGGGTCAGCTCGGGTATATTTTTGCGGTTTTCACACGCTTGTTGGCACTGAAGCATTCCTCATTCCCCCACCGTCTGGATGATTCGACCGAATGGAACAGTAATCGCGCGCTGTTCCTTTCGTTTAGCAACAGCAAGTTCACGGGCGGCAAAATGATGATCGCGCCACAAGCGGACTCCACGGATGGGTCGATCGAGTACGTTCGATGGGGACCGGTCGGCCGGCTCGGCTTGCTCAAGGCGCTTCCCACCCTCTTTAGCGGAACTCACATCCAGCATCCGCTGGCTTTTCGCACCGGCGCGAAGAAAATTGAATTTCGCTTAAATGGGCCGGTCAACGTGATGATCGATGGTGAGATTCTGAGCCTCGAATGCCGCTCCATCGAAATCCTGCCCGGCGCATTCGACGCGATCGTATGAGAAAGATCTACCTCACCCTTCGCGCGCTTCTTTTGTGGGCCGTCAGCGGGATTCATTTCGCACTGGTCTGCACATTCCTTCTCTTTCTCGCGGTTTTCATAGATCCGCGAAAGAATGACTTACCGCAGCGCGTTTTCTTCCGCAATATTCTGCGTCTCATCGGAGTGCGATTTGAAGTCCATCGCTCGCTGGGCTTTGATCCCCAGCGGACGAGCATCTTTATTTGTAATCACGTCAACATTTTTGATCCTTTCGTGGTTTACTCTGCCATTCCACAATTCTTTCGCGGCTTCGAACTCGAATCTCATTTCAAGATTCCCATCTATGGCTGGCTGATGGGCCGGTTCGGAAATATTCCCGTTCCGGATGCGCCCAGCCGGCAAAGCCTGGAAACCATGACTAGCCGTGCCAAGAAAGCGCTGGATTCAGGAGTCAGCTTGATCGCTTTCCCCGAAGGGGCGCGGACGCGCGACGGACACGTGCATCTTTTCAAGAAAGGGATTTTCAATCTTGCGCAAAAATTTGGAATTCCCATTGTGCCGGTAAGCATCGCCGGCTCGTACCAATTTTTTCGAACCGGCAATTGGATGCTGTATCCGGGGAAGATTACGGTTTACGTACACGACACGATTGAAACGGCAAACGTCGAGCGAACCGACCTCGATGATCTACGGCGGCGGGTTCAGGAAATCGTGTCGATGCCGGCGGAAAAATCGTTACAAGAGAACCCGCCTGAAGGCTAAGTGGCGTTGATGTCGGGAAGCGTCCGGCCGGCGCGCAGTTCTTGCCAGGTGTACGCCACGCGGTGGATCACCGTGATGGTCGAAATTGTTGCGATCACCCACAGCACTTGCGCCATGCGATTGAATACCCCTCCGATGATCAGCAGGACCAGCCGCTCCGGCCGTTCCATAAAGCCGACTTTACACAGAGGGATGAGCGATTCCGCGCGCGCTCTTGAATAACTCACCATAAATGAGCTGGCCATCGCTACGGCGGCGAGTGCCATGTAAAACGATCTGCCAATCAGCGTGTAGTAAACGACCAAGCCCATGTAAAGAGCGAGATCGGAGTAGCGGTCGAGCGTTGAATCCAGGAAGGCGCCGAAGGCGGTGACACGTCCCACGCGGCGCGCCACTTGTCCGTCGGCCATGTCAAGAAACCCAGCAAGAAAAAGTACGGCTGCGGCTTGGCGGAATCGCCCCATGGCGAAAAGCACAGCAGCCCACGAATTCACGGCCAGCCCTAAAAACGTAAACATATTGGGCGTGATGCCGGTCGCGGCCAGCCCGCTCACCACATGGCGTAATAGCCATCCGCCGCCTTCGCCGATCCAATATGTGATTGGACGCTTCCGTCCTGCCCGCTCGGTTGCCATCGTTTGAAAATAATACACTGGAACCGCGCATACGCATACGACCGCCCCGATTCACGGCTTGTGTCTGAATTGAAGGAGGGCGGAAATTAGCGCGGCTGCAAGCGCATGGCCGGGACATTCGTGGAATGGCGTAATTTCGGTTCCGTGAACTTTTGCACTTCTTCCGGAGTGAATCCCGGGGCAACCTCGCGCAGAACCAAGCCTTCGGGGGTCACGTCAATCACCGCAAGATCGGTAATAATCGTATCCACACAATCAATGGCCGTGAGCGGGTAGCTGCAGGTCTTTACAATTTTAGGCGAGCCGTCTTTTGCAGTGTGTTCCATTGTCACGATGAGTTTTTGCGCACCGACCGAAATGTCCATCGCGCCACCGATTCCGCCGGCGCCCTTCGCGCCCGGGATGCGCCAATTCGCGAGGTCTCCATGTTCCGAAACCTGAAGGCCGCCGAGAATACAGATATCGAGATGGCCTCCTCGGGTCATCACGTGAGCATCATCCTGTGAAAAATACGACCCGCCGGGAAGTAACGTGACGGGAACCTTCATCGCGTCGACTAGATCGAAATCTTCTTCGCCGGGCTTCGCGCGCGGACCCATTCCAAGGATTCCATTTTCGCTGTGAAAATAGACGGTCACTTGCGACGGAACGTAAGCCGCGATCAGATTCGGAATGCCCCAGCCTAAATTTACGTACGCGCCATCCGGCAACTCCAGGGCAGCTCGTTCGGCAATCTGTTCTCGTGTGAGCCGTGCTTTAGGCATATCGCTTCCCCTCGGCCTGAACGATACGATCGACAAATATGGAAGGCGTAATGATGGCTTCGGGATCGAGCTTTCCCGTACCGACGATTTCTTCCACCTCGGCAATCGTAAATTTTGCCGCCGTGGCCATAATCGGATTGAAATTCCGCGCCGCCTTGTGATAAATCAAGTTTCCCATGTGGTCCGCGCGGTACGCCCGAATGAATGCATAATCCGCGCCCAGCGCCTGCTCCAGGATGTAGCGCTTCCCTCGAATCACGCGTTCCTCTTTACCGCTCGCAATCTCGGTTCCCACACCAACGGGCGAGAAAAATGCGGGAATTCCCGCGCCGAACGCGCGCATGCGCTCGCACAGAATTCCTTGCGGCACAAGTTCAAGCTCGATTTCTCCGGCGTCGAATTGTTCCTGAAAATATTTTGCGCCAGGCCCGGGAAACGCCGCCACGACTCTGCGAATCTGCCTGTTCTTAAATAGGAGCCCCAGTTCCCCTTCGCCGGTGCCGCAATTATTGCTGATCACGCTCAGATTTCGCGCGCCCTGCCGCGCAAGTGCTTGGATCAGGTTGTTGGGAAAGCCCGCTCCGCCGAAACCACCGAACATAATTGTTGCCCCATCGGGGATGTCCGCTACCGCAGCATCTATTGTGGGATAAACTTTTTCTTTTGAAGTCATCTTGGCGGCGTCTGAGTCTTAATCATGGAGGGCCTGGATTCTGTGTCCTGCGATAATACGGCAACTTGCACATTTTTTGAAATGCACGGGCGGCGCCCGGTAGGGTGCCTGCCTCCGGTATTTCCGTTCTAAGCCGTGAAATCCATCTCGCGATGTTCGAAACCCCATCGAGTTTGGTGCCCGGGGTGGGGGTCGAACCCACACGTCCCGTAAAGGACAGGGGATTTTAAGTCCCCCGCGTATGCCATTCCGCCACCCGGGCTTTGCCGCTGTAAACCTATACTATCAAAAGTCTTACTGCAACATTGGGGCTCTCGGTCGGTCCGAGGCTCTCCCAGGTCTTTGCCCCTTGGAAGCANNTCGCCAGCAACCCAATATCGCGCGTTGAGCACTATCTTCAGAAAATAGCTTTCTCACGGACTCTTGCGAGGAATTTGAGATCCGTCGCCACCGGGACATCGCCGGCGGTTGTCACGATCGCGGGACGCGACTTTTTGATGAAAGCGTGGAAGAGGTCCAATAAGGTTTCCGCGCCTGATGCCTCCGGCTGAAATGCTTCGGGGCTTAAAGCAATACCCGGATTGGCGAATCCCGACGAAGGAACCATCTCCCATGCGCTGAATGCTGACGCGGCCAGTGCCGGACATATGACGCAATCCCAATTCTGCTGAAAGATAACCTCCTTGTTCTCGGCGAAGGAACGGCTGTCCATGATCTGGAGAACGGGAAGCGCTTCATAAAACCGCACGATGTTGATCGCTGGCGCAAGCGACGACGCCCAGGTCTCGCAATCTTCAACTGACAACTTTGGAACTACATCTTCCTGGATGAAGATTACGTTTGCACCCGCTTCCACAAATTTGGAAGCAATCTGCGTGATTGTTGCCGCCGCCAGCTCCAACACTGCATCGACAAAATCCTCGCGTCGTGCCGCATTCTCTTGCTGCAATCCAGTGATTCGCGCTGCCAGCGCGAACGGACCCGCTACTCCTGCCATCAAGAGAGGTTCATCGCGCAGCAGTGACTTGAGCCGGCGAATTGCTTCGACGGCGACGTTGACCCGGCTGCTTTTCGCTGCGTCTTCGGGCGACAAAAGACCATCGGGCGCTTCGCCTTTCTCCGCGGATTGTGGCCACTGAATCGTGGGCGGCTGCTCGGGGGTCTGCCACTGGAGCACCGCTCCGAGCGCTTCCGCTTCTAGATAAGGATCGAAGTAGCACGCGACTCCGTCCGAGCGCAGATGGCTGCGGATTTGTCGCAGCGAGTTGGAGATTTTCGTGGCGTTCCCGAGAAATTCCCGCAACGGAAGATTTTCCACTTTGGCGCCGAGCGAAAACACGATGGGCAGGAATAGCGGCCGTGTCTGGGGTATTCCTTGCAACAATCCTTTGAGCATCTGACGCGGAGTGGAGTTCTCCGTCATCGCTTAAGGCCGGAAGCAAGG
>PLZZ01000106.1:9244-11994 GCA_003153585.1 Acidobacteriota bacterium
ACAGGATCGTATGCAATGCGATAGACATTTTGCGCCGTCCCGTCCGAGATGATCTTTTTCTTCACGTCTTCCAGAATCTCCAGGGGATCGCGCTCGAGCGGATCTCCGTAGCCTGGCCCGCCGCCGCTGAAACCGAACAGCAGATCGCCCTCCTCGTACACCTTGGGAGTGCGCGCAATTAGCTCCATAGTCCAGTTGCCTTCGATGGTGTGCCCCTCCAGGATCGTGCGGGAGTCCATGGTGAGGTTCGGATTGGCTTCCGCCATCTGTTTCAGCAAATCCGCCTTGCGTATGCTGATCCCAGGAATGGGCGAAGAAGCGTATCCGCCGAAAAGCGGCTGGCCTAGCGGAACCTTGCTTCCGTTTCCCATGCACAGCGAAACCAGATTCGGAACTTTGTGAATCATCCATTGCTGCACACCGCCGGAACCGCCGCGATGAAGCCCCGGGCCGCTCGAATCTTTCCAATGCTGCGATAGCGTCACCGTAACGGGCAATTCGCTTTCTACCTGCTCGGAATCCGGCGCGCGGCCAAACGCGCACCACGCAAAGCCGTAAGCGTCCATGCCGTCTTCAGCGGAGCGCCCGCCCTGCCCTTGGGTATTCAACGAAAACGAAAGCACATCCGAAACGGCGAGGTTCCACTGTGAGTGCCCGGCGCAAATTTGCGCTGTGTGCTGGCTACCGGGCGCCGCAGCCACTTGTCTCCAAAGTCCGGCGCTCGAAAATACCATTTTTGCGAAGCTGTTATGCGTCGCATTGCGCGCTTGCATTCCGATATACACGCAGCAACTGGTGGCCGCCATTTTGTCCGGGTTCAGGATGATCCCTTCCGGAAAAAGAAAATCGATGGGCGCGAACGTGGAGCTGGATATCGGCAGGTCGTGGAAAATATATTCGTACATGAAATTGGCGATGTGCCCGACAACGGCTTGCGGATGCACGTTGTAGGAAGAAGGATTTTCCGGCGAGGTACCCTCAAAATCGAAGACAAGTCCGCCGTCTTTCTTGGTGAGCGTCAAATAGCAGGCGCGGACCAGGGCCGGCGTCCAGCCAATCGCATCATTAAACACCACGGCTCGGAATTTACCGTCGGGAAGAGCTTTAATTTTCTTTCTGGCCCCGGCTTCGGCTGTTTCACTCATCTTGCGCATCAAGCCGACGACATAGTCCGGCCCGCGTTTTTCAGCAAGCTCCAGCACTCGGACTCGCACGCGGTCGGCAGTGGTACAGCGCGCGCGCAAATCGGAAATGAACATGGCCGGTGCCCGCAGACCGTACACCGTGTAAAATTCCAGAAAATCGTTGCGAATCTCGAAGTTCTCTCCGATTTTAATCGGAGGAAGATTCAACCCTTCCTCGAACCGCGATTTCGCGCTCACCGGCATGCCGCCTGGTTCAATGGCGCCAGTTTCGGTCGTGTGCAGCGCCGCGGTTCCCCATCCCAGAAGCTGCCCTTTATAAAAAATAGGCATGAGCGCGACTTGATCTGGATTGTGAATGCCGCCGTAGAGAGCATCGTTGGTGTACCAGATATCTCCATCGCGAATCCCCGGATTTTTTTCGTAATATTTCAAAATAAATTTAATGACGATGGGCTGAATGATGGCGTGCAGGTAGGTGCCACAGGATGCGTTGATCAAATCCCCGCCGGCAGTAAACAGAGCCACCATGGAATCGCCCGAGACGCCGAAATAGCTGCGCGACGCTCGCACGAACACTTCCATCGCTTCATCGAGAATGTCGTTGGTCACCTGCACGCCAATTTCGTAATCGCCCTGCGCGATTTTCGCCGCGCACTGTTTTTCATAAGGCGTGGCTGGGACTGGTTTGAGCCATGCCAGTTTTTCGGCAAGTGTTGGAATAGGCATCTGTCTCCTCTTCTTCTCGGCGAACTAGCTTTCCAGGATGCCGAGGCCCCGCTCATCAATCGAAAAACGCATCGCCGGCGGAACGACGAGCGTNNGTGTACTCGCTCTCGACGATTGCAGGTCCTTCCACCACGTTTCCGGGACGCAGCAATTCGTAAGTAAAAATTGGCGTTGTACGAAAATCTTTCTCCGGCGGCCAGTACACAGGTCGCTCGGCTTTTCGCGCGGCCGTCGGGCTGTGCCCTTCCAGCGTCANNAAGATTCCACCTTCCGGGTTCACCACAAACGGGCTGAAGGCTTCGCTGAATTCCTTGTTAAACGCATCGCAGATGGCGCGAACGTCTTCCCCCGAGTGAATCGCCAGCAGCGGAGAAAGCGCTCTTTTTACGTGAAACTGCCCGCCATAGAGCATGTCCAGCTCGAGAACGAACGACGCATCGTTCAGATTCAAGCCGTCGCCGGTCAAATCCCGCCGTGCCTGCTCGATAAGGTTCTCCACCGTCTCGTTAAAGACGGAGAATTCGTTGGAAAGCTTTTGGGTACCGGGCTCCATGAGCGTGAGCTTCTTAGACACTTCGTAAACGTGCATGATATCCATGGTCGAAGACCCGAACGCGCAGAACACGGGAGAAAACGCGAAGGTCACAGCTTTCGGAATGTCAGCCTTGTATCCTTCCGCATGCGTGGGACCCGCCCCGCCTCCAACGAAAAGAATGAATTCCTCAGGGCTGTAGCCTCGGAGATGAACTTCCTTCATGATCGCGGAAGCCATATTGCCGTTGACGATTTTTCGTATGATCACCGCGCCTTCTTCCACGCTGATTCCGAGCGGCTTGGCGATCTTGTCGCGCACCGCCTGAATCGCGCGATTCTTGTCCA
>PLZZ01000106.1:12001-12531 GCA_003153585.1 Acidobacteriota bacterium
AGCGTCTTGATCATGGTGATGCCGACCATCCAGCGGTCAATGATGGGCCGGAAATCGTAACTGCGCACGCTGTCCTTCACTACCAGGCCAACGTCGAAGCTGGTGCCGCCCATGTCCGTCATCACAACATTTTGATAGCCAAGAGTTTTCGCCACATGATGCGCGCCCATTAGCCCGGACACCGGTCCACTGTTGAACGTTCGGCTGGCGGCGGTGCGAAACACTTCGGCAATTCCGCCGGAGCTTTGAATCATGAGCAGCGGCTTCGAATAACCTTTCTCGCGCAGCTTGTCCCACATGGCGGAAAGTTCGATCTGCATGGAACGCTGAAGATAGGCATCGAGAATCGCGGCCATGGTTCGCTCGTATTCACCGAGCTTTCCAACCACTTGTCCCGCGAGGACCACTGGCAAATAGCCAATGTGAAATTCTTTGTACTCGTCGCGAATAATTTCCTTCACCCGCCGCTCGTTCACCGGATTCAGAAAACCCCAAAGCAACGAGACCACAAATCCGCGCGCGCCCCGGCT
>PLZZ01000106.1:12595-12803 GCA_003153585.1 Acidobacteriota bacterium
CCGTCGATCCACTGCGCGCCCCGGCCGATCAACACTACATCTTCATGGCCTTCGGTGGTGATCAACCCCAAACGCGGGCCTTTCTTTTCAATCAGGCGGTTTAGCGCGATGGTCGTCGAGTAGCGGATCATTTCGATGCCCGGCAGCAGGTCTTCAATCTTCATGCCCAGCGCTGCCGCACCGTCTTCAATCACGCGCGTAAAGCAGA
>PLZZ01000012.1 GCA_003153585.1 Acidobacteriota bacterium
GCCAGCCCTGAAGAAATATCCGCGCTCAGCCGCGCTTGCTCTGCGAACTCCTGCTGTTCGCGTTTCGCGCCATCGCGAACGGCCTTTTCTTTTTCCAGCGCAGCGGCGCGCTCGCGAAAGGCGGTAGCGTCTTCCAGGCCTTCAAACGTATCGGCAGCCTGCCGATATTCCTTCCAGCTACCGTACGAATCGCCGGCGGCTTCAAGAGCTTTCGCGCGCTTCTCCGTTTCGCCGGCTTGCTCTTTCACGAAAGCCGTGTCGAGCGGGTTGCGGCCTTGCTTCATCGCGATCAGACGAAACCAGGCTAACGCTTCGTCCATGACGCTCGCGGGCGCCCATTCGTGAGGACCGTCAAATTGGCTGAAGGCATGAGAGTAGTGGAGCGTCCCGAGCTTCGCGTCCAGCTCCACGACTTCGCCATAATTGAAATCAAAAGTGCCTGCGGTACCGAAGACAGAGAAATTTGCACCCGCCACTGGAGGCGAGGAAGGCGCAAAGCCCGCGCTGTTCATGAGCACACCTGCTGCACACTTACAGGCTTGCGCCAGCAAAGATGCAAACCGAGCGCCTCCCGAAAGGCCGACAAAATAGATGCGGTTGCCGTCAATCGAAAGCCGCGCGCGCGTGTCTTGCACCATCGCCTGGGCCGCTTCGGCCGACGCCTTCCAGGGGCCGTTTTGCGAATTGTTCGAGCCGGCCACGATGTAGCCGTAGCGTTCCGCCGCGTCCTTCATCAATTCCACCGGCATCCGTCCGCGAGCGCCGGGATCGAATGCATAGACAACCGGCCACTGTTTTTCACGAGAGTAATGAGAAGGAATGTAAAGCGCATAGCTTTGGCCCGGCTGCGTGGCGCAAGAAACTTTCGGAATGACTACGCCAGTCTGTAAATCCTGCGGCGCGGGGCTAGGCGTCGCGCTCTGCCCCGCTACGGCTTGAGCAGATAAGCTAGCCCACGCGGCGCAGAGGATAGCGAGCTTAGACATGGAAATAGTATAGATGCGCCAAACCCGCGGAGGGAAAGCCTGGAGGGAGGGGTCGACCGACAACCGCTAGCCAGCCCGGGAGGTCGCAGGGAACCCCCATGGTAAATCTTGCGTATCCTCGCAGTGACGTCTTATCCGAATGCAATCTGGAGCGCATGAGCCCAGGACGGACGCCGCCCGGGGGTAAGCTCATCGTCTAAACAAGAGTTGGGCGGTCCGGCTAAGAGGCGTCTAGATGAACATCGCGCGAAAAATTTTTTTTGACTCCAGAACTTCTCAAATCAGCCCCTTCTGGCGTGGTCAGTTGTTTCTATTCGATAAGCCGGTTGGACCGAGCTATTCTTCACAAACAGGCCATAAGCTGCTGTTTGTGTTTCTTTTCTCAGAAGCGCTTGTCCGCCCTCTGCTCAATGCCGGCGCCCGATGGTTGACCATTGCTTCGCGTGATTGGTGGCCGCTGATTCAGCTAACCCTCCTGACTGGCTTGGCCTGCTGTCTAGCGATCTACTTCGCCAGAGTGCATCTGTCGCAATTAGGGCTCTATTCATGGATCCGCTGGTCAAAAACAGAGAAGTATTATTTTCTGCAAATCGTACCCATAACCATTATCGTGTTTTCCTTCATGGCGTCTGCCGACCTAAAGATGTTATGGACGCGTCCCGATTTGTGGAAGATCGCGGTGTTCGTCTTTGTGCCGAAGATGATTTGGGGATTTTATCAAGAGCTACTGTATCGAGGCATTGTTCAAACTGAACTTGTTCGCCGCTGGGGGACTGTCGTTGGGATTCTGACAAGCAATCTAATATTCACGTTTGGTCCCTTACATGACTACCATTTCTTGTTGGCGCGCAAGAATCCATCGCACTTATGGATATTTGCTGGGATTTTCGCCATCGGTTTGTTGTTCGCTATCGTTTTTAAGCGTTCCGGCAATCTTTGGATCGTCGGGATCATGCACGGCCTGGGTGACTGGTTCATTGATGGCTTGGCCGAGGTTTCGCGAATGGCGAGATAAGAAGACACGATCCGGCAGTTTTACTCACCGAAAATACCCCTGATTAGAAATTTCGCCAGTCATTCTGAAGAAAAACACGACGCCACTTCCAGCGCGAGCAACTGCGATTGACAGAGTTTCACTTGCGGATAGTTTTCATGATTTCGCGGGCCGCATTGTGGCCAGACGCGCCGGTCAGGCCGTTGCCCGGATGCGTACCGTTGCTGCAGAGGTAAAGCCCGGCGACTGGAGTAGCGTAGCGCGCCCATCCGAGCAGCGGGCGCATGGTGAAAATCTGATCGAGCGCCAATTCTCCGTGGAACGGATGTCCGCCCGTTAGCCCGTAGGTGGCTTCCAAATCTTTCGGCGTGATGGTCTGCACCGCAAGAATTTTCTGCGCGAGGTCCGGTGCGTATGCGGCGAGCGTCTTCAATACCGTGTCGCGCAACGCGTCGCGCTGCTGCGCCCAATCCCCCTTCTTCAGCTTGTAGGGCGCGAATTGCATGTAGATGGACATCACGTGCTTGCACGCCGGCGCCAGCGACGGGTCCGAAATCGAAGGGATCGCAATATCCAGATACGGCGCGCGCGAAAAGTCGCCGTATTTCGAATCGTCGAACGCGTGCTCGAGATAATCAATTCCCGGGCCGATGTGAATCCTCCCCGCCAGTGCAGAATTCCCATCCGGNNGGCGGCAAATGCACGGGATCGAGCAGGCCCAGAAACGTACGCCGCGGATCAGCTCCTGAAACAACCGACTTCGCCGCGATCTCTTCGCCGTTCGCCAGAGCAACTCCCGTGACCCGCCCATTCTTCACCAGAATTTGCTTCACTTCCGCGCCTGTGCGGATTTCAGCGCCCGCTTGCTTCGCCGCCGCCGCCATCGCAGCCGTCAGCGCGCCCATACCGCCTCTTGGAAACGCCGAGCTTCCCGCCGGATGCGGATCGGCGCCCGCGCGCAGCAGCAGAAGCGTCGTCGAACCCGCGGACCACGGCCCCATCGCCGCGCCGAAAATTCCTCGCGCAGCAATCGCCGCCCGCAGCAAATCCGTCTCGAAAAATTCAGCAACGAAATCCGCCACGGCCATGGGGCCCCAGCGAATCAGCCGCATCATTTCTTTTTTTCCGAGCCCGCGCACTTTGCGCCCAATCTTCAGCAGCTTCCAGATATCTTCTTTCGAAGGTTTATCAATCTCCGGCGGAGTCAGCGCCAGCACTTGCGCNNGCATCGCGCTTCGAGAATTTCTCAATCTCTCGCGCCGTGGCATCAGCATCCGAACGCAAAATCAGCGCCCGCCCGTCCTCCGACGGCGCGAACATTCGCACGCTCGGCTCGATCATTTGCAAGCCGTGCTTGGCGAGGTGCATGTCGCTCGCTATCCCCGGCAGCAGCGGTCCCGCCGCATGCGCCACGGTCGAGCAGCGAAACCCAGGATGAAATTCCTCCGTCACCGCCGCACCGCCCACAATATCGCGGCGTTCCAGCACCAGCGGCCTCAGGCCTTTTTTAGCCAGGTAGAACGCCGCAACAAGCGCGTTGTGCCCGCCGCCAA
>PLZZ01000248.1 GCA_003153585.1 Acidobacteriota bacterium
TTCGCCCATGGTCCACCCGGTAAGCAGATCAACCATCTTCTGCGAACCCACTCTGCATGGAACACACTTGCCGCAGGATTCATTGCGAAAGAACCGCGTAGCGTTCAGCGCCATGTCCAACATGCACGTTCCCTCGGCGCAAACCACCAGCGCGCCAGAACCAAGCATGGAGCCGGCATCCGCTAGTGACTTGAAGTCTAATCGCACGTCAGCCATGGATGCAGGCAGGTATCCCGACGAAGGCCCTGACGGCGCAAAACCTTTCAGTTTTTTCCCGTTGGAAAGACCGCCGGCATATTGAAAAATCAATTCAGACACAGGCGTGCCCATAGGCACTTCATAAACGCCGGGCCGCACAACATCACCGCTCACGCCAATAAATTTAAGCCCCGCGCATCCGCCCGTGCCCTGCGCTTTATACCAATCCACTCCTCGGAGCAGGATCAAGGGCACGTTTGAAAACGTCTCGACGTTATTGATGACGGTAGGCTTGTTCCACAGTCCCTGCTGAACAGGGAACGGTGGTTTATTGCGCGGCTCCGCGCGCTTACCTTCGATCGCTTCCAGCAATGCGCTTTCTTCGCCGCAGATGTACCCGCCGGGACTTACAAACGTATTCAACTCGAAAGTAAACTCACTGCCCAGAATGTTCGTCCCCAGAAGGCCTTGCTCTCTGCATTTCCGAATTTCTTCCTGCAGGATTTTTTCCTGCTCTTCGTATTCGTGGCGGATGTACAGAATCCCAGTCCGCGCGCCTGTCAGCACGCCGGCAAGAATCATGCCTTCGATAACCATGTGCGGCAGGTGCGTGAGTATGAAGCGATCCTTAAACGTCCCCGGTTCGCTTTCATCCGCGTTGCACACGATATATTTTTCGGTGCCGGGCGCCTGCCGCACTAGCTGCCATTTCGATTCAGTAGGGAATCCCGCCCCGCCAAGACCTCGCAGGCCGGAAGCTTTCAGCGTCGCAAACGCAGAATTCCAATCGCCGGATGCGACAACGCTCCTCACGACGGCATAACGCGCTCCGATTTCATTCTGGTAAGGATCTGAGGCGCATTTTGCGTCACGTTTCGGATGCGGAGGGTGCGGCAAAGGCTTACCCGATAGCGCGTCGCCGATCATTACCATCACTCGCTCTTCGGTCATTGCGCCATAAATACGGTCGTTGATGGAAACAGCGGGACCTTCGTCACATCGCCCCAGACAGGAGACGCCACTGACGCGAACGTCGGGGCTGTTCGCCTGCGGAAATGCGTCGTCCAAACTGGCGCGCAAGCCGCAAGCCTGGCGCAGGTGGCAGGACATGTCCTGGCAGACGCGAACGTCCACTCGCGGCGGTGGAGTCAGACGGAAGTGCGGGTAAAAGCTGGCCACGCTATGCAAGCGGGACAGCGGTACATCGATTTTCCTGGCCAAAGTCCTGAGCTGCTCGGCGGGTATGTATCCGAACTGGCGTTGAATCTCCCTGAGGTCTTCGAAAACCAACGTCGCTCTCCCCGCACTGGGAGGAATTCAATCTTCAAGCGGAATACGTGAGCCACTGAGAGATGGGCGTTAAGCATGATTGATATAGCAAATCCCAAGTGGCAAGTCCAGAAAGGGAGTGGAGATAAGTTCTCAACTGCTACATCCGAGACGCCATCGCGCCGGAATCCTGTAACTTTGAATTAGGACACTACCGAAGGTCGATGTCGTTGACTTAAGTCGAGGCGGGTAGTATAAAAATTCGTCTGTTGGGTTTTTTCGCTGATTCTGCGGCGCGTGGCCGTCCTGCCAAACGGAAAATGACAACGAGACTTAAGGCAGCGCATTCGCGCACCGTGAATGTTTCAATTCTCCTCGCGATCGTTGCTATTTTCGCTTCTATTTTTCCGCTGGATGCCTTTTCGCAAAACCGCGCTAATTCGTCGCCCGCGACAGCGAAGTCTGACGACGCAGCTGGCAAGTACACGGGACCCGGTTCCTGCGCGTCGACGACCTGCCACGGAAGCATCGTTCCGCGAAGCGATAATCGGGTGCTGCAGAATGAGTACAGCATCTGGATCGTAAAGGACAAACACTCGAAAGCATACGCAGCTCTGACCGGCCCAATTGGGGAGCGAATGGCCAAGATTCTTGGCATAGGTGCCGCGGAAACCGCGCCCAGATGTCTTGCATGCCACGCGCTCGATGTGCCGCAGAGCGAACGCGGCCGCACGTTCGAGTTGAGCGAGGGGGTTAGCTGCGAGAGTTGCCATGGACCGGCAGCCGGATGGCTGGGCCCGCACACGGAGCGCGATTGGACACATCAAAAATCGCTTGCGCTGGGAATGTACGACACGCGCGATCTGACCAAGCGCAGTGAGAAATGCCTTTCGTGCCACCTGGGCAGCGACGAAAAGTCCGTGGATCACGAAATGATCGCCGCCGGCCATCCGGATCTTTTCTTCGAACTGGATACTTTTTCCGACGTAATGCCGCGCCACTGGAAAGAACCTGGAGAGCCGGGCGAAGCCGCCGGCACGGACCCTTGGTACAACGTTCGCGAGCTTACCAGCGGGCAAGCCGTTCAACTCAGGCAGTCTCTACTGCGGCTCGCGTCGAGGTCGCACGGGAAAATTTGGCCTGAATACTCGGAACTCCAGTGCTACGCGTGCCACCACAGCCTAACTCCTCCGGAGCAGAGTTGGCGACAGGCCCGCGGCTATCCGGGACGGCGTCCGGGCAATCCGCCTTGGAATCCCTCGCGCTACGCGGTGTTCCGCGATGTTGTTCGCCAGCTCGATGGAGAGAATGCGGAAAAGCTGGATTCCGAACTTTCCCGCCTCGGGCAATTAATGAGCCAGCTCAATCCCGACCGCGATGCGGTCGCGACGTCGGCAACGAATTCGGCACATTTAGCGGACGAGTTGCTGGCAAAGATGAATTCCGCATCCTATGATCCCATGATCACTCTGCATTTGCTGCAGGCTATTTCGGCCGACGCCGACGATATTTCCGGCCAGGGCGAACATTCCGCAGCGCAAGCCGCCATGGCGATTCAATCTCTTTTTCTGGCTTACGAGCGGAACGAAAAATTGCAAAATTCCGAGCAGTTGCGCGTTGCAATCAAAGGCTTGTTTCAAGAGTTGCAGAACCCGTCCGCTTACGATCCTGCTCGATTCGCCAGTCAGATGAAGCAGGTGAACGCTCTGCTGCGCTAACCTGCGATGCCAAAAAAAACCCGTCAACAGTCCCGCGAACACAAACGGCTCGAAGAATCCGACCCAGGTTCGGTTCCGCGCTGGTTGCGATGGGGTCCGTACGTCAGCGAACGCGCCTGGGGAACCGTGCGCGAAGACTACAGCGCCAATGGTGATCCCTGGAGCTTCCTACCGCACGATTTGGCGCGCAGCAAAGCCTATCGCTGGGGCGAAGATGGAATCGCCGGGATTTGCGATCGGTACCAGCTTCTGGTCTTTGCGCTCGCGTTTTGGAACGGGCGCGACCCGATCCTGAAAGAGAGAATGTTCGGGCTGAGTTCTCCCGAGGGCAATCACGGCGAAGACGTAAAAGAATATTATTTCTACCTCGACAACACTCCCACGCACAGCTACATGCGGATGCTTTACAAATACCCGCAAGCTGAGTTCCCGTATTCCCATCTGGTGGAAGAAAACCGCCGCCGCGCCGGACAAGGTCCGGAGTTCGAATTGCTCGATACGGGCATTTTCGATGACAACCGGTATTTCGATATCTTCGTTGAGTATGCCAAAGCCGATCCCGAGGACATCTGCCTACGCATCGAGGCTTTCAATCGGGGCCCGGAAGACGCGGTGTTGCATATTCTTCCGCATTTGTGGTTTCGAAACACCTGGTCGTGGGCGGCGGTGGCGGGAACGGAACCGTCGATTCGGGAAGGAGCGGCGCTCGCGAACTCTGTGGTGCTTGAAGCAGACTGCACTGCCGCAAAACCTCTGGAGAATCTGCAGGTGGATTATCGGCTGGGCTTGATGCGTCTTTACGGCCCCACTCCCAAGGAAATACTTTTCACGGATAACGAGACCAATGCCGGCCGCGTGTTCGGCCCGGGCCACTCTAACCGAAAGGCACACGTGAAGGACGCGTTTCACCGCCATGTAATCGGCGGCGAAAATTGCGTTAACCCGGAACGTGTCGGAACCAAGGCATGCTTCCACTACGCGCTGAAAATCCCTGCTGGGAAATCAGTGGTTTTACCTTTGCGATTGACGGACAAGAAAGTGGGGAGCGGTGATTCTCCGCTTGCGAGCGTGGATGCGACTGTGAAGCAGAGAAGGGAAGAAGCCGACGAATTTTATTCCACCATCCATCCCGTCGGCGCATCGCCGGAAGAACGCATGATTCAACGTCAGGCGCTCTCGGGCATGCTTTGGAATAAGCAGGCTTATTTTTTCGACGTGGCCCTCTGGCTCGACGGCGAAAATCCCAATTCTCCTCCGCCTGCGTCACGCAAAGAGATTCGCAACGTGCATTGGCGCCATTTGAATTCCATGCGCGTGATGCTCATGCCGGACAAATGGGAATACCCGTGGTTCGCCTCCTGGGACCTGGCATTTCATTGCGTCACGCTCGCGCTGGTGGATATTCGCGAGGCCAAGGAAAATTTGTGGGTTCTTCTGTTCGAACAGTTCCAGCACCCCAACGGCCAGATTCCTGCCTACGAGTGGGAATTCTCCGATCTGAATCCGCCGGTGCAAGCCTGGGCCTGTTGGCGGATTTACCAGATGGAGAAAGAACGCACCGGCACAGCCGATCAGGAATTTCTGGAAAAATGCTTTCACAAGTTGCTTATTAATTTCGCTTGGTGGGTGAACAAGGTTGACAGTCAGGGGCTAAACGTTTTCGAAGGCGGCTTTCTCGGACTTGACAACATTACCGTGGTTGACCGCAGCGAGAAACTTCCCGCCGGCGCGGTTCTGGAGCAATCGGATGCCACCGGATGGATGGGATTTTTCTGCCTGCACATGATGCGGATCGCGCTTGAGCTGGCGGAGGAGCGCCCCGTGTACGAAGGCCTTGCTACCAAGTTCTTCGAACACTTTATCGGCATCGGCGCAGCCATGAAAAAAATGGGCGGGCGCGACTACCAGTTGTGGGATGAAAAAGAGGGTTTTTTCTACGACGTTCTCC
>PLZZ01000048.1:0-3604 GCA_003153585.1 Acidobacteriota bacterium
TTCTGCTCCCTTACGGGGAATCAGACGCCCCAGAAACAGAACCAGCGGTACATTAGAGGGGATTCCCCATTTCGTGCGAAAAGTGCCGCGTGACCCCCGCCTCGCGCTCGCGCAACCGTCGATACCGTTGTATCGAACTACAACTTTTTCTGCTGGTACGCCATCCTCGACGAGCTCCTGTTGTTCCATCTCGGAAGTGGCCACGATCTGCGCCGCGTTGCGCCAGTAAATCTCGCCCAAACTCCTATGCCAATACCGTTTCATTCGAAAGCTTCGGTCGATTGGGCGATACATACCCATTGGCTCAATCACGTATGGAATCCCTCGGCGTCTACAGAAATAACTTACCGCTGGTCCCAGCAGATCGTAGAGGCCGTACAGGTGAACCAGGTCAAACTGCGAGATGGATGCCCGGCAGAATGCTACCACACGGGGATTAACTGTGAGCGCTCGATAGTGAGCTAGGGTGGGTAGGTAGATGGTCTCGACCCCGTCCTCTTGTGCACACCACCCCCATTTGCAGCGGCTGACTTTCACATCCGCGTTGAGATCGGTTCTAATTCCCAAATTTGCAGTCAAAACGGTGACTTGCTGGCCGCGCTTAGCCAGGCCCCGAGCGAGCGCGCGAACCTTAACGACCGGGCCTCCTCGATCCTGAAACGGAAAATATGATTGAACTACCTTTAAAACGCGCATTCGCCTTGGGGTATCAGTATTGTTGGAAAACTGCTTGCTCGCGTCTGTGCTGGGCTGCCACGTTCGCGGGGTTGCGCAACAGACTACTATCCCTGCCGGTGGGAATCCAAGCCGCACTCTTCCAGAATTAGCTCAAGTTTGCTCTGGAAAACTTCAAAAGAATAGTTTTGGCGTACCATTTCCGCACCACGCTGCCCCAATTTGCTGCGCAGCGATTCATCCTCAAGCAAGGTCGCCAGAGCTTCGGCTAATCGCTCCGAATCGCCGGGCGGAATTAGCAACCCGTTTACATTATCTTCCACGACATCGACGGCTCCTCCGCAAGCTGCACCCACTAATGGCTTGCCAAATGCCATTGCTTCGAGAAAGACCAATCCGAAGCCCTCACCTGTACTGGGAAGCGCGAATATTTCGCAACGAGCATAGCAGGCAGCGATTTCTTGCCGCGAGAGGCCCGTGAGGAATCGCACGGACTCAGAAACTTTGAGATCGGCAACGATTTGTTTGAGGCGTGAAAGATCATCGCCCTGACCTACTGCCACCAAACACAAACCCGGGAACTTCATTCGAAGTTGCGCAATCGATCGAATTAAGTCGTCAACGCCCTTGTAGCGTTCTGATGCCGCCCAGCGGCCCACAGTGAGGATGACTCGGCCCCGTGGGAACTCCCTGGGCAGAGGAAGGTTGGTCCGAGCGTCCGCCATGCGAAGAAAATCTGGATTGAGCGGCCATGGCAGCTTGCGCATTTTGGACTGCGGCACGCCTTGGATTTCGGCAAGCTTTTGTGCCGTGTCCGAACTCGGCGCGACGACAATATCCGCCGACAAAATGGCTTGGCGTTGCAGCCATGGCAGCGGCTTCCACACCTCCACGCCGTGTGACATCACAATCGTCTTNNTGACGGACGGCGGAAAGGACGAATCGCGCTTTGGAACGCCCGAATCCGCGAAGGCATATTTTATTTTCGACGGCAACAAATTCATGCGTGCCCGGCGCATCGCTGAGACTCTGAAAATAAGTTGACCAATTATTGCGACGCAAGGAAATCTTCTCCAGAGCTACCGTCGTCAGGCGCCCTGCTTCCTGAATTCCGCCAACGCCGAGCAACTCCGGAAAAAGGCCAAGGATCGTTTTTCCCTGCGCTTTGGATTCCTTGGCCGTCATTTGCGGAAGACAAACACGCCGTGCGTCGCGAATCTCGCAGGGCAGATTTTCTCCGCCAGCCCGTCAGTCCAGGCGGAAACCGATGCCGTGACGTGCCTGAATCGCCAGTAGCCAGTTCGGATTGCCGATCGAGCGTGAGACTCGGAGTTCCCCGGAAGTGGAGTGCCAAGACGGGTACCGTTTCCACCTGATACGGATTGGGCCAGACGGACAAAAAGGCGGTCGGGCAGAAGAAATTCTTGCCCGAACCACCCGAGAAGTGTCGCTCCGTACGAACTGGCCTGCTCGATCCAATCTTGCGGCGGGCGTGGGAAAATGTGCGCACCTCTTCCTCGGATCAACTCAAAGAGCAGCAGGTGGCCTTTCGGTTTTAATACCCTCATCATTTCGCCGATTACCGCTGACTGCAACTCAGTCGGGATGTGCTGAACGACGGTGACGTCAGAAACAAAATCGAACGCGCCATTCGCGAAAGGCAGCCGATGCGCCTCGCCGGCAACGAGCAACCCGGCAGTACCGCATTGGCGCGCGGTCTTAAGCATTCCGGGAGTCACATCGAGGCCGGCGGCCCGAAACCCTAATTGCTCGTAACGCCTGATCCATCGCCCCGTTCCGCATCCGACATCCAGAGTTCGGGCGCCAGTTGGAATCGTCGCGAGCGCCAGAGCACGCCGAAGGGCATGAAATTGCTGNNGCGCGCCCGGGTGCAAGACAGGGGCAATCCCTGCTGGATCGGCGGAGCGAAAATCGTCGGCTATATTTGCCCAGTATTCTTTTGGTGAGTAGCCGCTCATGCTGTTTGTCGGAATTCCCGCGTGATTCATGACTCCTGGGTTAGAGTTTGTATGCCAGGTCGCGCCTTGCGCTGCAAGATCTCTTCAAGAATTACGGCGAGATCGCGACCGTTGCGATCCCAAGTATACCGCCGCGCAGTTTCACGCGCTTTGCTGCCAAGCCGGTTACGGAGTTCTTTGTCTTCGTAGAGACGCCGAATCATCGTGGCAAGTTTGTCCACATCGGTTGGATCGTCGAGAACCATTGCGTCAACATCGTCCGTCACGATTTCTGACACTCCCGCCGCTGAGGAGACGATCACCGGCAATCCGCACGCCATCGCTTCGGCCGGCGGTATCCCATAAGATTCCTGGAGGGAAGGCCCGGCATAGGCATCAGCCGCAGCGTAATAAAATTCAATGTCTTTGCGCGGCGGCAAAAAAAGCACGCGATCGTCCAGCTTTTTCTCAGTGATGAGCCCTCGGCAGGAAGACTGGTCCTCGCGGCTCACAATGAGCAATACGACCGGCAGATCGCGCAAATGCGCCAGCGCGTCGAGAAGCACGGGGACCCCTTTATTCCGCCAATCATTGCCCACCAGAATCAGAGTGAACTGGTTTTCCGCTAGCTTCAGTTCCTCCCGCGCTCGCCCGCGGAGCGCCGCGCGAACCGTCGTATTAAACACCGAGTGGTCCAGACCAAGATGAAGGACGGGGATGCGGTCGGTTCGCCCATAAAATTGTTTGAGTTCACGGGCGGTTTTGCGCGAATAGACTATGAGCTTCGTCTCGCAATTTTTGTAGGCGCGCCCCTCCATCAAAACCGAAATGCCGTAATAAAGCCTACGATGGAGCAGTCGCGGCCACTCCCAAAGGGGATTCCGCAAAAAACTCATCCCTCCGCGTACCTGCCGGGTATATTCGGCAAAAACAATGTGCACGCAGATCGCATCAGCATCCAGGCAATTTGC
>PLZZ01000048.1:3665-3943 GCA_003153585.1 Acidobacteriota bacterium
GACTCGTCAAAATCCTCAACACGCTGGCTGTAAACGTGGATATCGAATTCATCGGGCAGGTGCGACAGCCACTCGACTGTGATTCGCTCGCTTCCGTGCCGTTTGTCGAGAAACGGAGAAACCACCGCGAGACGAGGTTTAGGCTTGATCGGACCCATGAATCATACTCTCACGGTAGGTCCAGGCTGAATCGAGCTCTTCTTTCCAAAGCCGCTGCCTCCGGAATCATGCAACACCGTGCCGCGTCCTTTTCATCAGAATTGGAATCCGCCCCGAGC
>PLZZ01000048.1:3950-4882 GCA_003153585.1 Acidobacteriota bacterium
CCGAATGTCATCGGATACAGCAACAGGAATGCGAACCAGAAAATAGCAAAGGCAATAGGGAAGAAGCGCGTCTGAAGAAGACGTCGTACTACGCCCCAGCCGTAGTACAAGAGTGCGGCCGTCCAAAGAATCCAAAGAAAGGGGGCAATGATTCCCATTTCCACGATCAATACCCCATAACCCTCTTCGACCCATAGGTTTGGTACTGGCTGTCCGATTAGCTTGGCCACATATTGCATGCCAAGAGAAGCCGTACCGATACCATTTCCCAGCAACCAATTTCGCCCATCGAAAACAGCTAATAGGTTCTGAATCGGGTAATCCCAAGTGCGGTAGCCTCCCTGATAGGCTGAGCTGCCCGGCAAGAGAGTCTCTGCGTAATATGCAATGCGGGTACCTGCTTCTTGCGGGAATAGGAGGAGAATTAACGCGAGACCTATTGCGCCGACAATCACGGAGCGGCGGATCGCCTTGATCATTCGATGAGCTTGGCGTTGACGCCAAGGCGCGCCCCACAGGAAACCGGCTCCTAATGCCAAAGCACTGATCATTACGAACATGACTGCGCCTCGCTCACCACAGAGGAGAGTCGCAACTCCAGTGATGCCGATAGTGAGAAAAACGATTTTGCGGCCGCGTAAGTTGCCCAGCAGGAAGTATCCGCCGGCTCCCAGAGCGAGAATGAAGGCGAGGATAAGGAACTGGGCGAATCGCCCTGAACTTACAAAGACAGAATCCGGCAGAGAAAAGAGCTGATTGCTAAGCGGTGTAGACTTTTCAAGATTTCCGAGCTCCTGAAGTTCTGGTGCGAGCTTTGCAGGGTTTAGAAAGGTATTCCCAAGAATGGCCTGAGCGATTCCTAATGCGGCAATGAGCCCGCTAAGCGCCACATTCAAGACCAGAAATTTTCTAAGATCCTCATCACCTCGGAT
>PLZZ01000016.1:0-1280 GCA_003153585.1 Acidobacteriota bacterium
GGGTCTGGCTGATCAGGTTAGACTGCTGGACCTGGGAGTGCGCGTTCGGGCCGGACACGAGCCACAGCGCAAAACCCGATGCGAAGAGAAGTGCGCAACCGGCAAAACTCTGTCCGCCGAAGTGCCGCCTCCGCAAATCTTTCCAGAAGCACAGCCACGCCATGAGAAAAACTCCCAAAGCCTCTCGCCCTAATCTCTCAGAACTGAAATCGCACATCAGTGAAAAGTGAAAACAACGTTCTTCCAGTGTAAATGTCGCGCAAACCTTGTCCTGGGATCAGAGTCGCAGCGCCTGCGGTGATGGAAATGTTTTCCGAAAGCGGAGGCCGGTATCGAACGCCTACGCTTGAATCGACCCCAATGGCATGGTGAATTGGCGAGTCGAAAAGAACCAGTTCCAGCGGCTCGGTATCCATGAAGCGCAGATAATTCACGTTCACAAATCCGCGCAATTTGGGCGTTATGTCAAAATCCGCGCCAACGTTCGCCAGAAAAATCCCAGGATTCACAAAATTGGACTGGCCTTCGTCCTTGTTTGAACGCAGGTCCGGAATCAGGCTATTGCCCGAATTGAGAGCTACACCTGTACCTGTTAGCCGAATGCTCTCGCGGTTCCACAAGCTAAAAATTCCGCCGGCGAACTCGGGAAAATCGTCAATGGAATCGAATCCGCGCGCGCGGCTGCTTTCGGGATGGGCCGACCCGGAAGAATAAAAGGCGGACGTTTTGAAGCGTATCCAATCTTTGTCAACGGAGAGCTCGAGCGCCGCCATCTGCGCATTGATGGTGACGGCGCGTCCGGCAATGCCGTTGAAACTATCATTGCCAAACGCCTGGTAAAAAGCATGCGTCAGGTTTATGGGACCGATGTGGCCGTCTCCGGTCCATCCAACGTACGCGGCGTGGATGCTGTGCGGATGCAGAACGCCTTGCGAGAAAACCGCGCCGATCGGGGCTGGCCGAACCAAAAAACCGTTGTCGTCGTAATGAATGGTGGCGTCGTCTTTGTTGTAGTGCACGCTAAACTGCGCCGTGTAACCCTGAAAGAGGAAATCCTGACGATAAACGTTAGCGATGATCACTTGCTGGTCCCTGAGCTTCATGGAATTCAAACCGCTGTTGGTGTTTTTTTCGAGAAAGTTGAAGTAGGCGAGATTGTATTGCCAGCGGTTCGATTCCAGGTTGCCGAAAAACCGGATGCCCGGTTGCTCCTCGACAAATAGAAAGCCGCGGAAGTCGCTGTTAAATCCCTGAATGCCGGCGCGCACGGAAATAAAATC
>PLZZ01000016.1:1326-4540 GCA_003153585.1 Acidobacteriota bacterium
GGACGGAAAGAAGTGTCTCCGTGAAACAGATCGAAGGAAAACAGAAAAACTTGATCCACAAAAGCCTGATCGCCATTTCCGAAGAAACCCGTTGTTCCGGGAGCCGCGGTGCTTACGCCGGTCGGCGTCGGCAACCGGCGTCCATCGAAAAATGTGTCACTTATGGCGGTGAAGTTGAAGAAAGTTTGCTGGCCGAAGATCGGCACATCGCCCTTCAGCTTGTTCGTGTCGAAAGGATCCCAGAACTTTCCCTTCACGTAAGGATGCTCGCCACCCGTTCCGTAACGGTTCCAGTCCGGCATGGTGAGAAGCCAGCGGTCGGGCTCCGAACTGAAAACCGGAACGGAAGGCGGAGGGGGCTCAGGAGCGGGCATATTTGCACCGAGCTCGAGCCCCAAGTTCTGTTTCATCTCTGGGTAGCCAATAGCAGGCGGGCCTTCGCCAGCCGCCACATTGTTTGGAGCGGCCCGTGGAGGCAACTGCGGCAGAGCGGTTGAAGGCGCGACCGTGATCGGAATCGGCGTCAGCTTTATTTCCCGAATCACAACGCTTCCAGCATTCACTTGTACGCCGTCTTCTGTAAATTTCGCGTATCCCGGAGCATCGACGCTCAACTCATATTGTCCCGGCAACACGTCGACGAACCGAAATACGCCTTGGGCGTCGCTGCTTTTCCTTTGCTCCTGGCGCGTCGCGATATTTCGCAAAACGACGCTCGCGGCAATCACGGGCACCTCGCCGCCGTCACGGACGGCTCCCTGGAGTGCGCCTGTTTTCTGCGGCGCTTGCCCCGGAATACGCTGCTGAGAAGAGGCTTGTTGAATAGGGCTCGAAAATTCCGTGCCGCGAGTTGGATCCAGCGGGGGTATTACCAAGCTGCCGGCACCGATGGGTGACGACGACAACAACGCAATCGCGGACAAACATGCGAGCAGGTATCGAGCCACCGGTTTTCGCAAAAAAGTGTGGGATGCGGAGCGCACCCAAATTGTCCTTGGATGTTTTACGAATTTCACTTGCAAGCAAGACTTAACGGTTGTTGCTATCACATGTGTTTCAGACTGGGCAAGGGATTTCGGCCAGGAACTTTCCGGTGATTTCCAATTAACAGCCATACCATCTGAGTAACAGAACATTGAGTGCGAATCGAAGCTGTGGTACCAATAGGCGCGACGCATGTTTAGAGCATTCCATCGCGAGAGAAAGTGCCTCCTTCTGCCGTTCGAGTGGATCGCTCTTACCTTGTGCGCTGTGCTGTGCGCCTGTGGCGGAAATAGCGGCAGTTCCAGCAATTCGCCTCCTCCACCGCCCCCGCCACCTCAAACACTCAGCAAGACTGACGTGTCGGCAATAGTGCAAGCGGCCGCACAAGCGGTCAGTTCGGACACGATGGCGATCGCGGTTGTGGACCGGCTCGGGCGCATTTTGGCTGTTTACAAGGAGCCGTCCGTGCCCCCGACAGTGGTGGGCAACTTCAGCCAGATGGTGGCATCGGACGACCTCGCAGTTTCCCTTGCTCGGACCGGTGCGTTTTTTAGCAACGACCAAGCCCCTCTGTCCTCACGGACCGTTCGCTTCATAAGCGGAACTCACTTCCCACCGGAAGTGATGAACACTTCCAATGGCGCGCTGTACGGGATCGAGAATACAAACCGCGGCTGCACTCTATCCAGCACACTTTCCGCCACGGTCCCGCCCTCCACCACGATTCTAGGCTTAAGCCCCGGACTCGGGATCGCCACGGGCAAAGCAGACGTGGAGGACTCGCAACAAGCCGCGGTGAATCCCGGCGGAGTGCCGATATTCAAAGATGGGCAGGAAGTGGGAGGAGTCGGAGTCACAGGTGTGAGCGCGGACGTTGCGGAATATGTTGCCTTCGTCGCAGCCGGCATGATTGCCGCCGGCGGACCTAGCACACAAACGGATCAGGTAGGGTTCCCACAATTCCCTTCACCAGGCGTGGTTACGATTAACGGGATTACGCTGCCTTTTGTAAATCAAACTACGCTTCCGTCTGGAGCAACCGCACCCGGAACATTCAACGCCGCGTTCTTTTCAGTGGGACCCACGGCCAGTCCCGGTGCCCCGCCCGACGGGAATTTGATCACGCCGACCAATGGACCGCTGGGAGGCTTGACCGTGGCGCAGGTCACCCAGATCATCAACGCGGCTGTGGCCACGGCGAACCAGACACGGGCACAGATTCGACTGCCGTTGGGTTCTAAGGCCAGAATGGCGATCGCGGTCAGCGATCTCGATGGCACCCTGATAGGACTGTATAGGATGCCGGATGCCACCGTGTTCAGCATCGATGTCGCCGCCACCAAAGCGCGCAACGTGATTTATTTCAGCGGCACGACCAGGACCATGGCGGATTTGAATCAAGTTCCTATCGGCACCGCGGTGACCAACCGCACAATCGGCTTTGGCGCGCAGCCATTCTTCCCGCCTGGAATTGATGGTTCAGCGGCGGGACCGTTTTTCAATTTGTACACGCAAGACGTAGCCAATCCTTGCACCCAAGGATTCCAGGCGCCCAATCCCAATCAAAGTGGAATCGTGTTTTTCCCGGGTTCGGAGCCGCTCTATATCAACGGCGTGTTGGTAGGCGGATTGGGAGTGAGTGGAGACGGTGTGGACCAGGATGATTTCGTGACCGCAGGAGGCGGCGTGGGATTTGAAGCTCCGGCGTCGATTCGCGCGGACCAGGTTATTATCGACGGCGTACGACTGCCCTACTTGTCATTCCCTCGAAATCCTACGCAATAGCCTCTCGACGCTCGTGCTTGAGCTTTTCAGTCTCCTGAACTGCGTGCAATTCGCGGCGGAAAACCAGGTTGCTATTTTTTGCGGTCCAGTAATTCTTCCGGATCTTTGCGGCGCCACTCGTCGATCATGTTAGCCACGAGACCCGTCCATCCAGTCTGATGGCTTGCGCCCAAACCGGCGCCCGTATCGCCNNGCCGAACACCGGGCGCTTGCCATTGCGGTCCAGGCGAAAGATTCCGATCATGCGATTGGCGATCTCTCCGGCCATGGCGCGGAGCTTGGGGCCTCGCGAGCTACCCAAGTCATCGCCAAATGCGTCTGCGAATTTAAGCACGGATTCGAGAATCAGATATGACGTGGGGAACCACACAGGTCCGCGCCAATTCGAGTTCCCACCTTTGATTTTTACGTCCGCTTCCGCCGGCGTGTAGCGCACTTCGTTGTT
>PLZZ01000016.1:4596-4731 GCA_003153585.1 Acidobacteriota bacterium
GAAGTGCGTCAAGTGCTTTGACTCATCTTCGCGAATAAGTTCCACGCCCAGCATGGGAATCAGCCCGACCAGGGAGCGCACGCGGAACTTGTGAAATTCGCCGCTGGAAAAGCGGAGAACGTCGTAGAAAAAACC
>PLZZ01000014.1:0-662 GCA_003153585.1 Acidobacteriota bacterium
ACTCAACTGAGCAGTTTGCAAATCTCTTTCTACGCGTTCCCAGAGGGTTGGGCCGGAGATGGGCATCATCGCCCAGTGGACCCGACGATGTACCCGGATTTGTTCGAAGTTAAAGAGAAGAAGAAGTTGTCATTGCTAACCAAAAGAGCGATGGATCTCCTGGGGGCTTCGGTGGCTGTGATGGTCCTCTCGCCGGTTTTTCTAGCGGTGGCTATGATTATCAAGCTCACATCGAAAGGACCGATTTTCTTCCGTCAGGAACGAGTTGGCCAGTTCGGATCGCGATTTGTGTTTATCAAGTTCCGCTCAATGTATGTTTCTACCGATGCCGCTATTCACAAGGAGTACGTCAGAAATTTCATCGTTGGAAAGACGAGTTCGACTGCGCAGGAAGGAAGCAAGAAAGGCGTCTATAAGATTACGAACGATCCGCGAGTCACCTGGATCGGGAAATTGTTGCGGCGCACCAGCCTTGACGAGATTCCTCAATTTTGGAATGTGTTGAAGGGCGAAATGTCCCTGGTAGGCCCGCGGCCTCCTATTCCCTACGAAATTGAAGCCTATGACATTTGGCATCGCCGTCGTTTGCTCGAGTCGAGGCCGGGTATTACAGGATTATGGCAAGTGCGAGGCCGGAGCAAGACTACGTTTGACGAAATGGT
>PLZZ01000014.1:669-11215 GCA_003153585.1 Acidobacteriota bacterium
TTTAGATCGCTCTTAAGTCTTTGCTTGGTTCGTACTCGGCGGCAAGGATTCGATCCTTTCAGGGTTTTACCCCAAGGTGAAAAAGATGGCTACCAGTCTAGATGTTGATTCTGCGACAAAACTACGGAAGCTACAGGAGTCGAATGAAACCGTTATTCGGATGGGTGTGATTGGCTACGGCTACTGGGGCCCGAACATTGTCCGAAATTTTCACCGGCAGGAGCGTTCCCGCGTTGTGGCCATTTGCGACAAGAGTCCCAAGTCACTACAGCGCGCCCGGCAGTCTTATCCGGAGATCCGCGCAATCGATGAATGCAATGACATCCTGACAGCTACGGATATTGACGCGATCGCAATCGTGACGCCTGTCTGGACGCACTATGAGCTTGCCAAGATCGCATTGGAGAACGGCAAGCACGTGTTCGTTGAGAAGCCGTTTACCTGCACTACGGCACAAGCGGAGGAACTCATCGAGCTGGCGGAGCGTAAGAATCTAACAATCATGGTGGACCACACATTTTTGTTCACCGGCGCGGTCAAGCGCATCAAAGAATTCATTGATAATGGAACACTGGGCGATCTGTATTACTACGACTCCACGCGCGTAAACCTCGGACTTTTTCAGCACGACGTAAATGTGCTCTGGGATCTGGCGCCGCACGATCTTTCGATTATGGATTACCTCATCAAGGATAAGCCCGAAGCTATCGTGGCCACAGGTGAGCGCCATTTAAATGGTGTTGCCGACATCGCTTTCCTCACTCTCTACTACCCGAACAATATGATCGGGCACATTAACGTGAATTGGCTGTCGCCGGTGAAGGTGCGCACAACTCTCATCGGTGGCGAGAAAAAAATGCTGGTCTGGAACGATCTTGAAGCTGACGAAAAGCTAAAAATATACGACAAGGGCGTGCAAATGAGCGGTGACGGCGTCTATCAACTGCTCGTAAGCTACCGTTCCGGCGATATGTGGGCGCCTCGAGTCGAGCAAGTCGAAGCCCTCAAGCTCGAAGCAGCCTATTTCGTCGACTGCATTGTGAATAACAAGAAGCCCTTTAATGATGGAGCCGCGGGGTTGCATGTCGTACGAGTGCTGGAAGCCGCCGACCAGTCTCTTCAGCAAAGAGGCAAAGTCATCCGGCTATGAACGAATTCGTTTGCATCGCGCCAGACGTCAAGTTGGGGAAAAACGTCAAGCTCTCGAAATTCATCAATCTGTATGGGTGCACGGTAGGCGACGATACAAAGATCGGCGCATTTGTCGAGATTCAGAAGAACGCTACAGTGGGAAAACGGTGCAAGATTTCGAGCCACACATTTATCTGCGAAGGCGTGACAATCGAAGACGGCGCGTTCATCGGGCACAGTGTTACTTTTATTAACGATTCATATCCGCGGTCGACAGTTGAAAACGGCCAGCTGCAAACGGAAAAGGATTGGAAGGTCGAGAGTACACTTGTGAAAAAAGGCGCCTCAATCGGGTCCGGAACAACCATTCTCTCCAACGTTGTTATCGGTGAGAATGCCCTAGTCGGCGCCGGTAGTGTGGTGACAAAAGATGTTCCGGCGAACGCAATCGCAGCCGGAAATCCAGCCAAAGTTCTTCGTTATATCACTGACGAGCCAAGGACCGAATAATGTCGAACGATGGGAAAATTCTGTTTCTGGACTTAGATAGCTTTCACCGAGAACTTGAGAGGGACTGCCCCCGTATTTCGGAAGACTTTGCGAACTGCAGGATTTGTAGGTGGCCTCATGGTGGAAGAATTTGAGCGCGAATGTTTTGGGATCGCGAGTCCAGACGGAATTTGGTACATTCGTTCACTGACTCTATTCAATGGGCTCGATTACAATTGACCAGGCAGAGCGACTAGCTAAGAGCACCAGTGTGCAAGATTTTCGCCTCGACCGTCTCGCAACTCTTTACTTCTTCCATCCGCTTCGGCAGAGGTTCTCGGAACCAAGTTCGCGGCGGATTCCCATTTTGATGTACCACAGCATATCCAAGACCGCCGACAAACGCGTATCAGCCTACTATGACACGCACACCTCGCCAGCTGTCTTCGCGGAGCAAATGCGATTCCTGCGCGACAATGGTTATCGCACACTCTGCATTGACGAGGTCCTCTCCCAGCTTCAGTCAGGGCAGAAAAGCAACGAGAAGTGCGTGGCCATCACTTTCGACGATGGATATCGCGACTTCTACACGCATGCTTTTCCGGTCCTCGCGGAATGTAACTTCACCGCAACCGTCTACCTCCCAACGAGCTACATCGGCTACACTGCCGTGCAATTCAAAGGCAAGGATTGCCTGACCTGGGATGAAGTGCGGTATCTGAGAGGAGCGGGCATCCACTTCGGTTCGCACAGCGTAACGCACCCCCAACTGCGTCTCTGTAAGTCATCGGATGTTGAATACGAGCTGCGCTGTTCAAAAGAAACGATCGAAAACGAACTGGGCGAAGAGGTGAAGTCTTTTTCTTATCCATACGCCTTTCCGGAAAACTACACGCACTTCAAGCAGACTCTGCGCCTGTCTCTGCAAGCTTGCGGATACACGAACGGGGTCTCTACAATCTTGGGCACCATGCAAAACCCGAAGGACCGATACTTTCTCAAACGCTTGCCGGTCAGTTCTGCAGACGATACAAGTCTATTCCGCGCAAAACTTGAGGGAGGTTACGATTGGTTGCACTCATTTCAGTACGTCGCAAAGATGGCGAAATCCGGAGTTCAATAAATGTCGAAGCCCAACATGAAAACCCGCTATCTCGTGATTTCGCCGGCGAAAGATGAGGCGGAACGGATCGAGAGGACGATTCAGGCAATGATTGGTCAGACGATTCTACCGTTGCACTGGGTCATTGTGGACGATGGTTCTCAGGACAGGACTTCGGAGATCGTGCGGAACTACGCTAGCAAGTATAGTTGGATTCAGCTACATCGCATCGAACGCGATGCCAAGCGGAAGTTGGGATCGGCCGAAATCCAGGCTTTTGTCACTGGTTTCGATTTGGTTAAGAATATCGATTTTGATTTTGTTGTCAAACTTGACTGCGACTTGGATCTTCCGGTTAATTACTTTGAGTCCCTGTTCGAGAAGTTTGACGCCGATGATCGGCTTGGGATTGCTTCCGGCCAATTTTACGAAGAAGGATCTGAAGGTTGGAACGTAAGCTGGATGCCGCCTTACCACGCAGCTGGGGCATCCAAGGTCGTCCGAGCCCAGTGCTTTGAAGACATTGGGGGCTTTCCGACGCGCCCAGGATGGGATACGGCCGATGAGATCAAAGCGCAATTCAAAGGGTGGAAAACCCGCCATTTTCCGGAGCTGAGTTTTTATCACCTCCGCAAGGAGGGCGCTGCGCTAGGCTCCCTGCGGACGAACCTCTTACATGGTGAAATCTACTATGTGTGCGGAGGTGGTGCGCTCTTCTTCTCATTCAAGGTGTTCCATCGGATGTTCACGAGCCGTCCCTTCGTTTTGGGCGGGCTCGCGCTGACTTGGGGTTATCTGAGGGCGCTACTTGCGAGAAAAAAGCGACTCGTCAACGAATCCGAGCAAGAGTTTTACAAGAGTGCCCTCAATCAGAGGATCTGGCGTCGATTCAGTCGCGACGAAAAACAGCGGGAATCATCTGCGCAGAATGGTTTCGCGACTTAAATGTGCGGAATCTGCGGTATTTTTGACTTTAAAGGCAATCCGATCGATCGCGAGCTTCTGGAGCGAATGACAGATCGGATTCGTCATCGCGGTCCGGACGGCGATGGTTATTTTGTGGGCAAAGGAGTCGGACTGGGCAACCGGCGCCTCAGTATTATTGACCTGGAGGGCGGCGGGCAGCCGCAAACAAATGAAGACGGCGGTCTTCAAGTTGTATTCAACGGCGAGATCTATAACTTCGTTGAATTGAGAAAAGAGCTTATCGAAAAGGGCCATCAATTTAAGACTCGCTCTGACACAGAAGTTATCGTTCACGGCTACGAAGAGTGGGGAGAGGATTGCACGAGCCGATTTAACGGAATTTTCGCGTTCGCTTTGTGGGATTCCAATCGCAGGCAATTGCTCCTCGCCAGGGACCACTTGGGTGTCAAGCCGCTCTATTACGTCCTGCTCGGTAACCGGCTTCTCTTTGCCTCAGAGATCAAAGCGCTCCTCGTCGATCCGGAATGTCCACGCGAAGTGGACATTCAAGCTCTCAGCATGTTGTTCACGCTCCGCTACGTTCCCTCGCCTCACACCCTGTTCGGACATATTAGGAAACTCCCTCCTGCGAACAGAATGATCGTTCGGTCCGACGGAATGCGGATCGAGCGATATTGGAATTCATTACCGAAGATCCAAACAATCGTAAACGAGCCGGCGCTGGTGGAAGAATACCAATCACTCGTCGAAGATGCGGTACGTCTGCAGATGAGGAGCGACGTGCCTGTGGGCCTGTTTCTGAGCTCAGGAGTGGACTCCGGCTGTTTGCTGTCCATTATGAGCAAACATTCAAATCAAGCCGTCCGTACTTTTACGATTGGTTTTGAAGGGGGCGAGGAATCGAACGAAACCGATGATGCACGGCAGTTGGCAAAGGCATTCGGGTCGGATCACTCCGAGTTAGTGCTGGGGCCAGCAGATTACGAAAAGTACTATGAACGTTATCTCTGGGATTTGGAAGAGCCGGTTGGCAACGAAACCGCCGCGGCGTTTTATTTCTTGAGCCGTATCACCAGCGAAAGAGTCAAGGTGGCACTGACGGGCCAAGGCGCCGATGAACCGTGGGCAGGATACGACCGATACATCGGCGTCAAGTATTCCGAATACTATGCTCGTCTTCCGCAAGTCCTGACCCGGAATCTGCTCAGCCGGATTGGCGAACACTGGGTCAAGAACGAAGTATGGAAGAGGGGCCTTAGTTCGCTCCACGAGAGAGATGTACTGACGCGATTGGTCAATGTTTATTCGTTCTTCAGTACAGCCATGAAGACTCAATTGTTCCAACCATGGATTAAAGAATTAGTGTCTTCGAATGGGCTAGAAGCGAAGAAGGCCCTGGGACCACTGCAGTCGGAAGTACGGGACTTGGACCCGCTGACGCAGATCCTCTACATGGACACGCGAACGAACCTTCCCGACGATCTATTAATGGTTGCCGACAAGACTTCAATGGCCAACTCGCTTGAAGTTCGCGTGCCGTTTCTCGATTATCGTTTGGTGGAGTTCATTGAGACGCTGCCTCCCAACTTGAAACTTAAGGGCTTCCGAGGAAAATACCTTCATAAGAAGGCTGTCAAGAAATGGCTTCCCCAAGAAGTGGTCTATCGCAAGAAGAAGGGTTTCGCGAATCCCGTTGGCAACTGGCTGCGAACTTCCATGCGCGGCTTCGTGCGAGAGTGTTTGTTGAGCAAAGACTCGGCCGTTAATCGATACTTTAATCGGGAGTTCCTTGTTCAAACGCTTGAGAAACATGACCATGCTCAGGAACAAAACCGGCGGCACATATACCTTTTGCTTTCTTTCGAACTCTGGCATCGGCAGTTCCTTTCTACCTAGAGCGCATTCTGTGCCCGAACCTATAGATCTTTCCATCATCATCGTAAATTGGCGGTCGGCTGATTTTTTACAAAAGTGCCTGGCCAGCATCTACGCCAACACGGTCGGCATCAACTTCGAGATTGTCGTGGTTGATAACGCCTCTTTCGATGGCTCGGCGGAAATGGTGAAGCTGGAATTTCCGGCGGTTAGTTTCGTGCAGAGCGACAAGAATGTCGGGTTCTCCGGCGCGAATAATCTTGGTTACGCAAGAGCCCACGGAAGGAATCTCTTATTCTTAAATCCAGATACGGAAGTGACTGGCCCAGCGCTAACAACTATGATGGGGTTCCTTGATTCCATGCCTTCCGTTGGGATTGTGGGTGCTCGCCTATTGAATTCTGATCTCACTGTCCAGACAAGCTGTGTGCAGCGCTTCCCGTCCATCTTCGGTCAGCTTTTTGATTCGGATCTGCTCCGCAAGTTGTTTCCCAAGTGCAGCCTCTGGGGCACGCGCGCGCTGTTGGAGCCGCATAATGCGCCAGTTTCAGTCGAAATGGTTTCTGGTGCATGCTTGATGATCCGCCGGGCCGTTTTTGAGCAAGTAGGTCAGTTCAATACCAACTACTTCATGTATGCGGAGGATGTGGACCTCTGCTTTCGGGTTCACAATATCGGCTGGAAGAACTGTTACGTTGAAGAAGCTGTCGTAATCCATCATGGGGGCAAGAGCACTGCCTCGAAGCCAGTAAGCCACTTCTCGGCAATACTGATGCGGGAGTCACTACTGCGATTTGTTAGAAGCACACGGGGGGAATGGTATGCCGCTGTCTATCAGGCAGCAACGGCACTCAACGCAGTTCTTCGTTTATTTATTCTCGGCTTGGCGCTCGTGTTGACTTTTGGGCAGTACCATCCTCGGTCAGTGCGTAATGCATTCGGCAAGTGGTCTAGAGTCTTTCGGTGGTCCATTGGCCTAGAAGGGTGGGCCAGAAACCCGAGTGCGTAAGCCATGCGTGGAATCTGCGGAAAAGCCACTCGGAAGAACGCTCAGAGCGTTGATCGATGTATCGTCCATCATATGATGGACCGGATTAAACTCTGGATCTGTGACGCCAGCAGCTTCTGGATGCCCGGAATTAGCTAATGGGTGCCGCGGCTGTGCGATTGAATTAGATGATCCCCGAACAAAGCACGCTTAATGGTCTCGGACTCGCGTTCATAGTCGCGATGTGTGTCTTGATTTTGATCTTTCCAAGGCGATATGCAATTGTGCCGCTCATAATTATTATTTGTTATATGACTCTGGGTGAGAACGTCTTGGTCAATGGTTTGCACTTCACCTTGATCCGAATCTTGGCACTTGCCGGTTGGCTTCGGATTCTCATGCGTGGCGAGTTTCGGAAGTTCAAAATGAATTCGATCGACTGGCTCTTCATTTTCTGGGTCATTTCGGACGTGACGTGCTACATGATCTTGTGGCGCGACAACGCGGCTTTCATCAATCGCCTGGGGTATGCCTATAACGCCATCGGGTTTTATTTCATGTTTCGGGTGCTTATACGCGATCTGGACGATATCAAGCGCACGTACAAGATAGTCGCTATCCTGATAATTCCCCTGGGGTTCTTCATGCTCGCCGAGAAGATCACGGGACACAATGCGTTTGCGATCTTCGGCGGAGTAGATGCGATCACCCGCATCCGCGACGGCAGCTTACGTTGCCAGGGGCCCTTTGCCCACCCCATTCTCGCCGGCTCGTTTGGCGCGACGCTGTGTCCGTTATTTTTCGCCCTTTGGTGGCAGGGCCCAAGAAATCGCGTGATTGCTGTCCTCGGTATCCTCTCCGCCGTTACGATCACAATCGCATCTGCGTCCAGTGGTCCTGCCTTCGCTCTAATGTTTGGAATCCTCGGTCTGATCATGTGGAACTGGCGCCAGCATCTTCGCAAGGTTCGATGGGCGATTGTCTGCACTCTGATCGGCCTGCAGATGGTAATGAAAGCCCCCGTCTGGTTTCTTCTGGGACGGGTGAGTCTTTTCTCGGGATCCACGGGCTTCCATCGAGCCTACGTCATCGACCATTTCATTAACCATTTCTCGGAATGGTGGCTCATAGGAGAGAAAAACACCTCCCACTGGGGAGCGGTCATGTCAGACATCACCAATGAATATGTTTTCCAAGGAGTGGAAGGGGGTCTGCTGACGCTTGTCTTTTTTATTTGGATCATCTCCCGATGCTTTCGCGGCGTGGGCCTCACTGTTCGGGGCATGAAGGACGCCTCTTTCCCCGATAAAATGAGCGTTTGGGTTCTCGGGGCAGCCCTTCTTACCCATGCTGTGAATTTCATATCGATCTCCTATTTCGACCAGAATATCGTGAACTGGTACATGCTCCTGGCTATGATTTCCACGGTGTCGGGAGCCTATCTACTGGTGAAGCAACCCGAGGACAGCCGAGTTCCATTCCTAAGCGAGGCAGCAGGGGGTCGGACTCAACCTTCCTGGAGCGTGAAGAATCCAGTTAGCGCTCCTTCACGCAATCAGTTCCGGCGGAGTCAATAGTGTTATCTCAATGGCGGCTCAAAAATCGATGAGTGTTGCATTGGATGTGTTCCCCAAGCGTAACAAGGCAGATCTGTCGGATCCCATGAGCTCAGGGATAACCACACGCGTAATTCGAACCATCGAGGAGATCGAGGAGATTCGCGGCACGTGGGAATCCTGGCAGTTCCATCCGAATACCGACATTGATTTTTTCATAACGAATATTAAAAACGATCCGAAGATTCTGTATCCACACGTAGTTGTTGCCTACCGGGACGGAGAACCTGAAGCTCTGCTGGCCGGAAGAGTTGTAGAAAGCCGCCTGGACTTAAAAGTTGGATACGCTAGTTTCCTGAGTCCCCGCGTCCGAACGCTCGCTTTTGCCTACGCTGGTTTCCTCGGAGCTGAGTCGCCGGAAAACTGCGTGGCACTGGTTTCTCAAATCCTGGAATCTCTGAAGAATGGAGAAGCGGATATTGCGGTCTTGAAGGGTGTAAGGCCCGGATCGCCTCTTTTCGAAACGGCGCTACATGTGCCCGGCGCTTTAGTTCGCGACCATTTCCCCGCAACACAACTACATCGTCGCATGAAGATGCACGAGAGCGTCCAGGAATTCCAGCAGTCTCTCTCCGGCGTCGATCGCAGGGAGCAGAAGCGTCGCGCGAAGAAACTGCTTCAGGAATTTTCGAATGACGTGAGGATTGAATGCCTATCGCGACCGGCTGATTTGGATCGGATGTTTCGCGACGTTGATGAAGTCGCAAGAAAAACATATCAACGGGGCCTAGGAGCTGGATTCGTTGACACTCCCAATCTTCGCCAGCTAATCAAACTCTGGGCCGAGAGAGACCGTTTGCGCGCGTACGTGCTCTATGCAGCCGGCAAGCCATGCGCGTTCTGGATCGGAACCCTGTATGGCTCGACGTTCCATGGTGATTTTATGGCTTTCGATCCCGCACTCGGGAAATGCGCACCGGGTATGTACTTGCTGATGAGAACTATTGAGGGCCTTTACGCCGATCAACAAGACTGCCGAGTTACTGACATTGACTGGGGTCATGGCGACGCGGAGTACAAAGAGATGCTCGGAAATCAGAGCTGGGAAGAGGCAACCATTTCTATTTTTGCCCCCACCGTGAGAGGTGTGAGCTTGAATGCTCTGCGATCGCCGGTGATCTTGTTTGATCGCTATGCCCGGAGGGTGCTAGAGCGAACGCGATTGCTCCCGAGAATAAAAAAGGCTTGGCGCAATCGCTTCGCGCAAGGCCGTTTCTAAAGCAATGGTTCGTTAGGAAGAGTATGCAGAATGCAGGGAGAGCGCATGTCCTGGTTGCAAGGACTGTGCAAGAGGTCGAAGCCATCCGCAGCATTTGGGTTGCATGGCGATGGAATCCCAATGCGGACATTGACTTTTACTTGCATATCCTTCGCTTGCGGCCGGAGATTCTGCGGCCGCACGTGCTCGTCCTGTATAGAGACGGTTCGCCAGTCGCGATGCTGGTGGGCAGGATCGTGCTGGGCCATGTAGTGGCCCGCCTGGGATATGCGAAATTGTTTAAAACCCGAGCTCGGACGCTCGCTTTTGTCTATGGCGGGCAGGCTGGCGACTTGTCCGCTGAGAACGCCGGAATTCTAATCTCAGAAATCATACGCTCCTTGCGGGAACGGGAAGCGGATCTTGCTGAATTTCGCTTTGTAAAAACCGACTCACAATTCTACCCGCTTCTCACTCAGTCTCCGGGATTCTTCATGCGAGATCGCTTCCCACAAGTACAGCCTCATTGGAGCATGAAGCTACCGGACAGTCCTGAAGCTGTTCCTAACTGCACCTCGGGCCACGAAAGAAGGCAGATCCGCAGGCGCACCAAGCTCCTTGAGACCGACTATCCCGGAAGTGTGAGAGTTGAACGGTTCGGATTAGGCGATAATCTCGACAGAATGTTCTTCGATATCGAGGAGGTCGCAAGAAAAACCTACCACCGAGGTTTAGGTGTCGGGTTCATTGACAGCCCCGAGGTTCGCCGACGCTTTGAGTTCGAAGCGGAGAGAGGATGGCTGCGCGCGTACATTCTGTACGTTGCTGACAAGCCGTGCGCGTTCTGGATGGGGAACTTGTACGGCACTATCTACTACAGCGGTGACGTTGGATACGATCCACTCTATAAGAGGTACGAGCTCGGTAAGCAACTTCTGATGAAGGTTTTGGAAGATCTCTGCAGGCAGAGCGTGAAAGAGGTGGATTTTGGCCTCGGAGACGCGGACTGGAAGCAGAGATTCGGCGACCAACAATGGCAAGAGGCGTCCACCAGTATTTTCGCGCCGACAATGAAGGGGTTGGGAATTAACGGTCTTCGGACGCTGTCAACCTTTGTGGACCAAGCGGTGAAGAGGATCCTGGAGAAGACGCAAATTCTGGCTCGCATGAAGAGGTTGTGGCGGAATCGCGCGATCAAAGGCGTACAGCATGGCTCGACG
>PLZZ01000040.1:0-3398 GCA_003153585.1 Acidobacteriota bacterium
AGGTCGCGCTTGCCATCAAACAAATTGAGCTGAAGTGGGGCGATGATTTACGCGTGGACCTGCTCGCGCCGGATCTGGCTGTGGTGGGTGCTTCGTATCACGAGCTACAGGTGTGGGCTGACGGGCGCCACGTCGAGGACAACGGATACTTTACGGGCGTCGCGCAATATCGCGACGGCCGCTGGCAATTTCGCAACGCCCACTGGTCCGAGCTAGTTGCTCCGCCGGTTCCATAAATTGCCCCAATAGACGCCGAGGCTTCCGACTAGGGGCGGTAGACTGCGACCCCTATAATTCCAACGAGCCCTAGAACTAGCTCAACCCATGCGATCAATACAACCATGTACATTGCTGGTCGGACCGCTCGTCCTGGAACTGGGATGGGATTCCTAATCTTCCATATCCATCGGGCCATGCGAATTGAGAGAAGCATAAGAGCAGTAAGACACGACCATGCAGCATAGTACAATCGCATGTCTCCGCGACGTGAAGGCGGCGGGGGACCTACCTGAGACATCAGTAGAAAGAATCCCAAAATCAGGCTGCCAGACACAAAGGCGAGCCAGAAAATAAATCTCCACAAACCTGATGGATCAACCGCCCCCGGTGAATTCAGCTCATACTCTTGCGATACCATAACCAACTCCCCGTTTCCGTCCGTTCTCAGAGCGAACTGCGCGCGTTATTTCGGCGGCTTGATGTCCAGCAGCATGCCGGGGAGGTTGCCGCCGGCTTGGACGGAGGGCACCTGGCCGTTCCACTTTGCGATCCAGCGGTCGGTGACGGCTAGCTGTTGCCATTTGATTATGTTTTCGCTGATGGACGCGGCGCGCAGGCGGTTTGATTCCGCTTCGCCATTCGCGATGGCGACTTGCGCTTTGGCTTGGCCTTCTGCCGCGGCTACGAGCTTGGCGGCATCGGCTTGCGACTGCACCAGCTCATTTTGTTTTTGCACTGCAATCTGCTGCGCTTGAACTTTGGCGTTGATGGCGGCGATCACGGACTCGGGCGGGCGCGGCGAGCCGATGAAACCGAATTGGTCGATNNCCGATGTCGGTCACTTGCGCCTGCAAATCCTTGCGCGAATCCAGCTCCAGCTCGGATTTCTTTTCGCCCATGATTTCCTGCACGGTGTATTGCGAGCCGGTGCGGTTGATGGCGTCGCGCGCGACGTTGCGCAGAAAGCCGTGGGTGAAGTGATCGATATTGTCATTCCGGAATTTCACGTAGAACGCCGGAACCTTGTTGGCTTCGAGATGGTAAGAAACCGAAAGGTCGCCATACACGGTGAGCCCGTCTTTGGTGTTGAACGACATTTCCTCGTTGGTGGGCGATCCTTCGTTCAGGTCCTTGGTCCATTTGGCGGTCTGAATCGAGGTGGGATATTCGACGATGGTGGACGAAAGAAAATTGTAGAACACCCAGCCGGTTCGGATGGGCAAGTCTTCTACGCCGCGCTGCGTTCCGGCAAGGTCCACTTTAATCCCCACGCGCCCGGGGCCGATTCGAGTGGCGCATCCGGCAAAGAAAAATGCGACGAGGATGATGGGTACAACCAGAGGAATGAATTTACGTATTTGCATCGTTCTCCTTTTTTCGTGTAAACGGCGCCTGCGGTTCCGCGTGCGGCGTCATGTGATGGTGCCAAACCCAGTGTAGTGCGGAAGGGACCAGAGCAATCAGCGCGACGATAATCAAAATTCCGTAGAAAACGGATGTATCGCTTGGCCGGTTCAGCAGGTCAAACGCCTTGGTCAGCAAATACAGCGCGCCAAAGAAAATCAGAATCACCGCGGAGTAAACAAATCCGGCTCGAAGCTTCATGCTAGGTACGACATCATCCGCCGGGTGTTATGTCAACGCTTTTCTGACGCGGCCGGCGGCGCAGATGCCCTCAAAGCGAAGCACAATGGTATCATCCGGCGTTGTACGACATGGACAAAACCAACACTGCGGCGGCGACGCAAAAAATCGAGTTTAGAAGAGTGATCGTTCCGGCGGAGATGGACGCGCTCTGCGAGCTTGATCGAAGGATTTTTCATGAGTACCCGGCGGACTTGTTTACTCGCGAGGAGTGGGCTGAATTCGAATCGTACTGGATGATGGTGGACGGAAAGGTGGTGGGATGCTCGGCGTTTATCCGAGATTCGGACTTCGACGACGAGCCGCGGCCGGGCTGCTTGCACATTATGAGTACCGGGGTTTTGCCCGAGTTTCGGCGCCGGGGTTTTGGCCTGAAGCAAAAGCGGTGGCAGATTGAATTCGCAAAGCAGCAGGGCTTTCAGGTGATCGTTACCAACACGCGAGAGAGCAACCTTGCCATGCGCGAACTAAATCTGAAGTTGGGTTTCGTAATTCGCGAGGTCGCTCCGCATTTTTACTACGAGCCGGATGAACCAGCCATTGTGATGGAGCTTCAGTTGTAGGGAACTTTTCCGATACAAGCAGCGCCGGGAATGGTTTTGTGGCGTCGGGCTTCAGCCCGGCATCTTAGGTTTTCATTGCGGAAGGTAGTAAAGGCGAGTCAAAAACAGAATGCCGGGCTGAAGCCCGGCGCTACGAGAACCAAAACACCGCCCCCGTGGAATGCCCAGGAACTACGTCCTCACCTCGTGCAGTGGTATCATGCGCGTTCCATTTATGGCTTTCGCGGAACAAGAGAATTGGAACGCACGCGCGCTCGCCATCTTGCGCATCGGCGTGGGCATCCTTTTTCTGATTTTCGGCGAGTACAAGGTTTTCGGTACGCAATTCACATTGGGAGGCGGGTTTCAATTCTGGATTAACAAGTTTTTGGAGGGCGGCGCGTATCCGTTCATGGCGCCGGTGCTACGCGGTTTCGTTCTGCCTCATGCCACGCTCATCGCTTTTTCAGTGGCTTACGGCGAGTTTTGCATTGGATTGGGACTCGTGCTGGGGATTATGGTGCGACCGGCAAGTTTGGGCGGCCTGGCGCTGATGCTTCTCATGTTATTTTCAGCCGATTATCCCGGAGCGAATGCACCGTTCTGGCAATACTTTGGCGCTTCGCTCGATCATTCGGTGTTTGCGTTGTGCTTCGTCGCGTTCCTCATCGGGCGCGCCGACGAAGTTTGGTCCCCGTCGGCTTGGCGAGCTGCCGCGAAGAAGCCCGGGCACGTAGGTTTTTAAGGCAAGCGCGTGAAATTCGAGAGATATTTGCAATCAACGAAACGAACAGAGCCGGCGGGACGCGGGCGCTACAACGACGGCGCCTTCCCCACCGCGTCGCGGAAGGGGCGCGACCGGAACTCTCCGAGGTCTCGGCCGGGCGATCCGCACGCGAGCGGCGGCGAGACGCTTACGGGAAACGCAAAATCAAAAGAGCCGCGCTCGATCGGGGACTCGCTGAAGGACACCCTCAAAAGCAGCGACCTGCG
>PLZZ01000040.1:3405-5402 GCA_003153585.1 Acidobacteriota bacterium
GGGCCTGGTGGGTGCTGTGGATCCTGATCAGCTTTGTGGCCATACCCGCAACGGTGATGGCTTGCCGGCCGGGCAACCGGCTGCGCGATTGCAATCTTTCGTTTCGCGGATTCGCGCAACATTTTTGGATTTACGTTGTGCTGTTCGTGGTGGTGTCACCGGTGATCTGGGTGGTCTCGCTCTCGCCCGAGTTTTACAACTACTACCCGATGTACGCGCAGGCAGGACGTTCCTGGGCCGATCTGCTGATGTGGGAAGGAATGTATGCGGGACAATTTGTTGCGCTGGAATTTTTCTTTCGAGGATTTCTGGTGGGAGGTCTTTCGCGGTACATCGGGGTGCTGGCGGTTCCGGTGTCGGTGATGCCTTACATGATGATTCATTTCAGCAAGCCGTGGCCCGAAGCGGCTGCTTCGGTAGCTGCAGGATTAATTCTGGGATGGCTGGCGTGGAAACTGAAATCAATTTGGGGAGGGGTTTGCGTCCACTGCGCGGTCGCCGCTTCCATGGATTTGCTGGCGCTGTCGCACAAGGGCCAGCTTCCCTGGCTGCACAAGTAGCGCCGCGGACTGTTTTGCAGCGACCGCCTTACTGCGGTTTTTTTGCTTCAGCGGTCTGCAATTGCGGTTCCTGGGACTTTTTCCAGCTTGAATCGGGGTCGTAGGACTTGATCGATTTAGCCGCACTGTCGGTCTTTTTGCCGAGGTCTTTCTCGTACACCACACCATCTTTGCCGATGATGAACGTCATCACGCCGGAATTGCGATATTCAGCGGGGTAAGCGACAAAAGCAAATCCGCCGGTCATTTTCCCACCAACAATGTAATCCGCCGCGCCGCCCGGGGCGCTCTTGCCCTGGCGCGTCAGGATGCGGAAAAGGTAGCCGTGAAACGGCGCCGGCGGAGTATTCAGATTCTTCGCCAGGCCGCCTCCGGTGCCGGCGTTGGCTACCAGCGGGCCGATCGGGCTTTCGAATTCATTGCCGGAGCCCAGCCAGTACAAGCCGTTGTGCTGTCCCTCATCACTCGTAAATTTCTGCGCGTACTCGTTTTTCTGTTTCGCGTAGTATTCGTTCTGCGCGGCCACCAGCTCCTGGCAAACGCGAATGGCTGCCATTTCATTCCGGCCGACCCGACGGTACAGAATCTCCTGCTTGCCTGCTTCCGTTCCGAAGTACCACGAACCGTTCTTGTTCACCAGTGGAACGGGCCAGGGCCAATTTTCCGCCCCGATGTACAACATGGTCATGCCATCCGGTTCGGCCACCAGGCGGTGCATTTCCTCATATTTCTTCGCGAAATTCGTGCGGTTCGATTCGTCCTCGACGGGGTCTCCGGACGAAATGATTTCTTTCCCGTCCGGCCCAAGAATCGCGAGCAGAGCCCCATCGTTGCTGCTCTTGGCGGCTGCTACCAGCGCGTCAACAGCTTCTTGCGCCGATGCAAACGTCTTCTGGCCTTTTTGCTGCGCCTGGGCCCCGGCGGGAAGGCATGCCAGCAAAACCAAAGCGAGGATAGCCAGGGTACGAAAATTTGCGCCAAGAACATTTTGCAGGTTCAATTTTGTGCGCCGCATATGTCTTTTCTCCGTTCTGGATTTCAGAGCCATTAATAATGGCCGAAAAAAAAGCGTTGAATGGCGTTCGGAACCGACTAGCGATGATGTCCGCCGCCGCCACCGCCGCCATGGAATCCTCCACCGCCGAATCCGCCGCCGAAACTGGATTGCCCGCGTGAAGAAAAGCTCCGGGTGTTTCCACCGTGGTTGTATCCGCTGAAGCCAGAGGACCGGCCGCTCTGCCCGCCCGGATCCCCGAACCCTCGCGCCTGGCGGCTATCACCGTTGAAAGCCCGCTCCCCGGCGCGATTCTGCTCTGCGCCGCGTTCACCAACGTTTCCGCCATGATTGGCGTTGTTTTCACCGTGGGTGCCGTCATTGTGTTCTAGTCCGCCGCGATCGGCGAATCCCCGGTTCACGTTGTTAGTTACGCCGCGCTC
>PLZZ01000170.1 GCA_003153585.1 Acidobacteriota bacterium
CAACGCGCAACCTTGGTACTTCATCGTCGGAACGAAGGACGATCCAGAGAGTTACAATCGCGTTCTGGATTCCTTCGTCGAATTCAATCAAGGCTGGGCAAAGCAAGCACCAGTGGTCGCACTTAGCGTCGCAAAGCTCAAATTTGACGATGGAAAACCGAATCGCCACGCGTTCCACGACGTGGGACAGGCAAGCGCGAATCTAACCATTCAGGCGGAAGCGTTGGGTTTGTCCGTTCACCAAATGGCGGGAATTGATCCCGAAAAGGCGCGAAAGCTCTTCGGCATTCCTGCGGATTACGAAGCAGTCGCGGGGATTGCGCTGGGTTATGCGGGCGATCCTGCAACCTTGCCGGAGGAATTGCGCAAGCGCGAACTTGCTCCACGCCAGCGTAAACCGCTCGATTCCTTTGTATTCAGCGGAGAATGGGGCAAGAGTTCGCCCGTGGTGGGACCAAAGCACAGGTAGCAGCTTTCTCGGAGCCAGGCGGGGCACCGAGGAAACCTTTTATTTCCGGTGGCCCGGTACTGTCCGACGGTCAGGGCAGCGGTCTTTGGCCTAACCGATCTAGAACTGCCTCGCGATGGTGCCAATCATCACGCGATTCGTATCCGAATCGAATAGAAGCGCGGTGTTGTCGTCGATCACGTAGTACACGAGGTTGTAACTGACATCCGGATTTGTGGCCACAAGCACCGCCGTTCCACGGCCATTCGGGGCTGGGGCGGAAACCAAGCTGCTAGTCGTACTGATCGGGTCCGTCTGGATGCCAGCGTTGAAATCATTGATATCGAGATTTCCGCTGGAAACCTCCGAGGAGTCCAGGGTGACTTGACCTTCAACGTCCTGCTGGTAGGAGCCCGGCTCATCATGAAATATTCCCTGGCCCGCAAGGTTCAATGCAAAGCTGCCGGAGGCGGGCTCGGTGACAACCTTCTGCAGGTAAGCTGAACCAGTAGCCACAGCAGTGGCGTCGAGTTCGAGCATTACAGCGGCGGGCTCAACGGTTGTCGAAGCTGCCTGCGCCGTCTGATAGGTTGCGAATTGAAGGGTGCTGGCTCCGGTGGCACACAGTCCTAGCACGATGCGGCCTGTTGATGGAGCCACAGAGTAAGTGCAAGCGCTGAGCGTGGTATTTGGAGTGACGGTGCCGGCGTTATTGGTGTCGAGAGCTCCTCCGGTAATGCTGTTTCCGCCCGCAGTAAAGACTCCCCCTGACGCGTAGGCTCCGCCAGTTGAATTTCCCCCCGCGGTAAAGACGTAATTAGCCGACCCGAGGGTTGACGACGGGAAAGAAGTCCCCGCAGCGCCGCTATACATCCCGCCGGCCAGGTAATCGTTGTTATCAATTTCGACGAGATAAAGATGCGTTGAGTCCACAATGTAGAACGCATATTCATTTTGTTTGCCGGTCATGCCGCTCGTGAGAGTTATCGTGCCGCGGCCTGTGTCAGGCGCGGTGTTGTCCAGGGAGTAAGACACAGTGAGCGATGTGTCGTCCGGCTTCACAACGCCGTTATCGTTGAGGTCCAGGACGCCGCTTCCGGTCTGAAGAGTGCTGCTTCCGCTGGCGGTAAATTTGCCGGCAATACCCATGGGCAAAAATGAAAGATCGGCACCCAAACCGGAGAAGACGTAGGGACCGGTAATGGTGGAAAGAGTAGAAATATCATTTAAATTTTGTTGATCGATGGTGCCGCTACCGGTGGTGCTGCGGTCAAAGCGAATCATAAGGGCGTGTTGATTCGAGGTTAGAGCAAACTGCCACGTGCTGGCACCCGGCAATCCCGAGTTCAGTAAAGCGCTGGTGCGGCCGTCTGCGCCGACTTTGTACGTTCCAGCAATTTGGTAGTGCTTCGGGCCCGCGGTAGAAAAGCCGTCTACGTCCTCGACACCACTCTGAATATGCCCGTTGCCGTCCGCGACAAAGCTGCCTGCGACAGCCATAAAACCAGACTCATCGTCTCCGGAATAAGAGAACGCGAATGGTCCGGATAGCGACTGATCTGAAAACGCTATTGTCACCGTTGCGGTCGCTGTTTGAGCGGGACTGACGGTGGTGTCCTTCGCAGTAACCGTGACAGTAGCGCCGGGCGGCGGAGCGGGAGGCGCGGTATAGAGTCCGGTGGTTGGATTGATCGAGCCGATACAGGTGTCGCAGGTCGGGGATGTGGAGCTTACGGTCCAGGTGGCGTTTGCGTCGGCCACGTCATTGAGAAGCGCGGAAAACTGAAAGCTACCTCCGGCCCCNNGAGGGATTCTGGGGAGCGGTGGCAGTAATCAACACTTGGCCGTTGTTGTTGGTGGGCGCGATCTTGGGAGCGGTATATATGCCGACCTGACTGTCATCGGGAGAATTCACAATGGTGCCGATCGTGGAGTTACCACCGCCAACGCCGTTTACCTGCCAGGTTACGGTCGTGTCCGTCGAGTTGTTTGTGTTGGAGAGTTGAACGGTCGCGGTGATGTCGAACGTGGTATTGAGATTAACGGTCCCCGCCGTAGGCGAGATCATGATCCCAGTGACGGAAGCAGAGCCGTTGCTGCTGCTGCCGCAAGCCGACAAACCTAGAATGAGTGCCACTGCAAGAAACGAAACAGCCAGAATCGAAATTTTCGCCTTGATGGTTTCCGGTCTCATGCTCACCTTTATAATCTCATTTTTAAGCGCGCTTTGAGCATATCGTTATTCCTGCCCGAAGAGAAAAAGTTCCTGCTTATTTTTAAAGCTATGATGCGGAGGCCCACCGGACGGTTGCGCGGGTCAGAGCTCGCGAAGAGCCAGGGCCACGGGGCGCCGCGCGGCCCGGATGGCAGGAGGAACCCCACCGATCAAGCCCATGAACAACGCAAAAACAATACCAATGACTAGAAGCGTTGGCGTTATCAGGAACGCGAAGGCGACGGAAGAGAAGGTCTGCATGTTCAGCGTGCTGGTAGTGAGACCGTTTAGGGGCAGAACCGCGACCGAGCCTAGTAGTCCCCCGACGAACGCGATGAGGAGAGCCTCAAAGAGGAAGGACATCACGATGCTGAAAGCGCCGAAACCGATCGCGCGCATGGTGGCGATTTCACGCGAGCGCTCAGATACCGCGGAGTACATTGTATTGAGCGCGCCGAAAACCGCGCCGACGCCCATGATCGAAGCCACCAAGGTACCGAGAACGGTGATCAAAGTTGTGAGGCCGCGAGATTGTTTTTCGTAATAGTCGAGTTCGCGGGTTACCTCCACGGTCAAGCGCGGGTCGGCGGTGAGGGAATCTCTGAAAGCGTCGAACGCCGCGGGCGAGGTCAAATGCACGGTGACCGATTGAAAAATGTTCACTGGGCGCTTGTACACCTGAGCGAGCACGCGGGCGTCGCACCAGATTTCGGAATCGAAAGCGCTACCTCCCGCGTCGAAAATTCCAACTACCTTCCAAGTGCCGCTGCCAAAGCTGACAGTGTCGCCTAGATTCAAGCCGGAGTAGGTTCTCGCGACGTTCCTGCCGACAACCAACTCTGAAAGACCGGGTTCAAAAAACCGGCCTTGCGAAATGTGCACATTCTTTCGGACTTTTAGAGCATCGGCGGAGACGCCGCGTACTTGAACATTCGCGTCGGTGCCCGTGGATTTCAGGGGAAAATTGGCGATGACGACGACTTCAGGGCTAACCAAGGGCGCGCCACCTTCGCGGGCGACGCCGGGGGCGTCCTGGATTACTTTCACCTGGTCGAGCGCAACGGCACCGTCTAATTCGGCGCTCGAGCCGGCGCGCATGATTAGCGCGTTGTCCGCAGACCCGGAAGAGACCAGGGTGGCATGAAAGCCGCGCGCGAGGGAAAGCATGGCGATGAACACACCGACGGTGCCGGCGATCCCGAGAACGGCCACGATGGCGGAAACCCAGCGGGCACGAACGCTGCGCAGGTTGTAAACGATGGGGATGGCCATAGCTCAAACCCTCCTGAGTGCGTCAACCACGCGCAAGCGCATCGCCGTGGTGGCAGGAAGTATACCGGCGAGAATCCCCACGGCTACCGAAATAGCAACTCCCATGATTATCGCTGGACCAGGCAGACGGAAGTAAGGCAGGAAACCGTGAGTAGGATCACCGCCCATGGTGAAGAGTTTTGACAAACCTAACCCGATGCCGCCGCCGATGACGGCAATCAGAAGCGACTCGCCCAGAACGAAGAACAAAACGAAACGGTCGGTGTAACCGACGGCTTTAAGCACCGCCAGCTCGCCGATACGCTCGCGCACCGCGATAGCCATGGTATTGCCGGTGACGAGAAGTAGAGTGAAGAACACGACGCCGCCAATGCTGAGGATCAGGAACGAAATGTTGCCGAATTGCTTTGCAAATCCGGTGGCTAGGGCCTTTTCTGTTTCGGTCTTCGTTTCGTAAGGAGAGTTCGCAAAGGTGTCGTCGATTGTCTTCGCAACGCTGCCGGCGTGATCGGGATCGTCGAGTTTCACGATATACCAGCCGATCAAGCCTTTCTCAATGGTGCGGCGCTCGTCGAAATAATCATAGTGAAACCAGAACTGAGTGAGGTCGTCCTGGTCGCGCGACCCGGTATAAATACCGCGGATGTTGAATTCCCAGGTGCCTTGAAAAATCGTGCCTTTAATTGGAACGCGGTCGCCGACTTTCCAGCCGAAGCGCTTGGCAGTTGTGGCTCCGACAACGGCGCCTTCGCGATCAGCCACGAACGCTTTCCACTGATCGTCAGGAATGACGAATTCAGGGAAGACCTGGCGCTGGTTTTCAACATCAATGGCGAATTGCGGAAAGAAGTTTCGTTCATCCTGGTAGATGCCGCCGAACCAATTGTCATGAGTGACAGCTTTCACGGCAGGGATGCGAAGGATTTGATCGCGATAGGACATGGGAAGAGGCTGGATAATGGCGACTTTGTTGATCACGTCGAGACGGTCAACGCCGGCCAGATCCACTCCTTGATTGAATGCGCCGTGGACGACTACGAGAAGTCCGAAAAGAAAAAGCGCAACGGCGAATGAGCCAATCGTCAGGGCGGTGCGCAGCTTTTTGCGGAAGAGGTTTGCGAGAATCAATGGAAAGAATTTCATGCGCGGTTCCCTGCCGCGGCAAGAACGCCTTCGACCAGTACGCCCTTATTTAGGTGCAATGTGGCTTGAGCGCGCTCCGCGGCCGCCGGATCATGGGTGACCATCAAAATAGTCTTGCTGTATTCCTTGGAGAGCCGGGTCAGGAGGTCGAGGATTTCGTCGGCGCTCTTGCGATCGAGGTCGCCGGTAGGCTCGTCGCACAGCAGGAAGGTGGGATCGGCGATGACGGCGCGGGCGATGGCGACACGCTGTTCTTGTCCGCCGGAAAGCTGGCGCGGGTAGTGATTCATCCTATCCGAGAGGCCGACGATTCCGAGGGCAGCCTCGACGTGCTGGCGGCGCTCGGATTTCGAGAGCTTGGTCAGAAGCAAAGGAAGCTCGACATTTTGAAACGCGGTGAGCACGGGGATCAAGTTGTACATCTGGAAAATGAATCCGACATGGCGCGCGCGCCAATCGGTGAGCTTGCTGCCGGACATGTGCGTGATCTCGTCGCCGGCGACGGTAATGCTGCCTTTAGAGGGCACGTCCAAGCCGCCAAGGAGATTTAGCAGGGTGGTCTTGCCGGAGCCGCTCGGACCCATGAAGGCCACGAACTCGCCCTTGTCCACGTCGAGATTCAGACCCTGCAAAACATGAATTACTTCGCCGCCGCGGCTGTAGGTCTTATCGAGGCCGCGAATTTGAATTAAACTGCCTGCGTTTCCTGTACCGTCCACTCGAACCATTTCGGAAGCTCCTATTTCTTGATTTCGACTGCTTCTCCATCGCGAAGCGTTGCGGGTCCTTTCACGACCACTGTATCGCCGGCATCGAGGCCCGCGAGAATTTCCGCGTCGGAACCGCGCGTGGCGCCCAATCCCACGGCTCGGCGTTCCAGGTGATCGTTCTTCACAAGGAAAACAATTTTCTTGCCTTGGTCGTCGCGCACGGCGTCTTGAGGAATCAGGACCGCCGGCTCGGCGGCGCCGTTTTTCTGTTCCGGCTCGGCGCCGAAGAAAGTCACTTTAATGCCCATGTCCGGAAGTATGCGCGGGTCCAGTTTTAGAAAGGATATGCGCACTTTCACCGTGGCTTTCTGGCGGTCGGCGGTGGGAATCACGGTGCGCACGCGCGAGGGAATCTGCCAATCCGGATAAGCGTCGAGGACGGCGGTCACGTTTTGCCCGGGTACGACGCGCGCGATATAGGCTTCGTTCACATCCACTTCGATTTCGTTCGAATTCATATCCACGATGGTGGCAATGCCTGTGCGTGTGAAGCCGCCGCCTGCGGAATTTGGCGAGACCATTTCACCAACTTGCGCGTCTTTTGATACGACGATGCCGTCGAATGGCGCGCGGATCACGGTGTTATCGACGGCCTGTTGCGCTTCGCTGACGCGCGCTTGCGCTCCGACCACTTGCTGCTTGGCGAGGGCAATTTTCGCGCGGAGACTATCCGCGGCCATGGTCGCGTTATCAAGAGTCTGCTGGCTCTGTACTCCTGCGGCCAGAAGCTGCTGCGCGCGCTGCAACTCGATCTCTGCATTCTTAAGCTGCACTTGAAAATCGGCAATCGCGGCCTGGGCGGAATCACGATCGGCTTTGGCGGAATCAAGCGCGCGGCGTGCGTCGGAGTCGTCAAGAGTTGCGAGAACAAAACCTTCTGGAACGTGCAAGCCCTCGTCGAAATTNNCGGCCGGCCGCCGCTTTTTGCGCGACGGCCACTTCCACCACGGGTTTCTGGTTGCGGAAAGCGAAGACCGCGCCGGTCACGATTACAATTACACCGATCAGCGCAGCGACAATCCCGAAAATCTTGCCGGTCTTGCGGCCTTTGCGCTGGCCCTCATTAATCCGCAAGGAACCCAGGTCGTGTTTTGGCGAATCTTCCAGAGTTGCCATCGGGACCCGTTCTCCTAAAGTGCGAGAGCCATACTGTGTCCTACGTACCGACTGCGCGAAAAATTACCGAGCGCGTCCGAGCATAAAGCCGGGGACTTCGAGCGATTGATACATTGTAACGTGCTCTGCAGGTTTTCGGGCCGCTCAAACGAAGCAGCCGATTCTGGAGTATTTCGCGGCCAGCTAAAGCCACGGCATCAAACTGCCGCGGCCGGCTAAATTTTCGGAAGGACAATTCCCTGCTGCGCTTGGTATTTCCCCTTCTTGTCCTTGTACGAGACTTCGCATTGTTCGTCGGATTCGAAGAAGATTACCTGGCAGAGGCCTTCGTTCCCGTAGATGCGCGCGGGAAGCGGAGTGGTATTGCTGATTTCCAGCGTCACGAAACCCTCCCACTCAGGCTCGAAGGGCGTGACGTTCACGATAATTCCGCAGCGCGCATACGTGGATTTGCCCACACAGAGAGTCAGCACGTTTCGCGGAATGCGAAAATATTCCACGGAGCGTCCGAGCGCAAAGGAATTCGGCGGGACAATACAAACGTCGCCTTTGAATTCGACGAAAGATTTTGAGTCAAAATTTTTGGGATCGACGATGCTGGAATTCACGTTGGTAAAAATCCGGAATTCATCGGCGACGCGCATATCGTAGCCATAGGACGAAACGCCGTAGCTGATCACGCCGTCGCGCACCTGCCGATCCTCATACGGCTCGATCATTTTGTGCTCGCGCGCCATCTTGCGAATCCATTTGTCAGACTTCACCGACATCGAATCCTCCAGACCAGTGTGGCAATTTCTTCGGCCAAAAACTTACAGGAAAAGCTGAAATGTTTCGGCGAACTTCGCCCGGCTCAAAAGCGAGTTGCGCAGTTTATTACACGCCACGGCGCTTGACAACCTGCAAACCCATGTCTAGCATAGGCTTCCGTTGAAGCGGGAGGGCCGTGTGATCAAGCTCGACATCGTGAACGCTATCGTACAGAAAACAAATGTCACTCGAACGAAAGCCGAGCAGGCGGTGGAAACCGTCTTCGAAGCCATGAAGAATGCGCTCGGGCGTGGAGAACGCATCGAGCTTCGCCGCTTCGGCGTATTCAACGTGAAGCCGCGCAAGACCGGCATCGGCCGCAACCCGCGCACGGGGCAACAGGTTAGCATCCCGCCGGGGAAAGCCGTGCGATTTAAGCCGGGCAAGGAACTTCAGACGCTTCCAGCCCCGTCTCCGGCTCCTGCTCCCAAGTCCTGATCGAGACGTTACTGCGGCATGCTGACGCTTTAGCGGCAGGCGACGAACCGCTTTTTCGATGCTAGACATCTAATCCTCATGGATCAAGCTCCCGGCAACGGCCACGCGCGCATTCCCGTCGAAATTCTCGATCTAGGTTATCCGCAGGTAATTGAGTTGCCTCCGCCGCCTGCGGTTCGGCGACGCCGGAATGTGTGGCCGGCGTTGATACTTTTTTTAGTGACGCTTGTTTCCACCTTGGCTGTGGGATCGGAATTTGCGCTGTCATACTCGCACAATGTGGAGCCGTATTCCGGCGATGAAAATCCGTTCGCAGTGATCGTGGCACCTCTCGAGCATCCGCAACTGCTTTTGCTGGGGATTCCCTTCTCGTTCACGCTTCTCGGTTTTCTGATGGCGCACGAGATGGGCCATTTCGTGGCCTGCAAGATTTATGACATTGATGTGAGCTATCCCTACTTCCTGCCGTCCCCATTTCTTTTTGGCACCTTCGGCGCATTTTTGCGAATACGTTCGCCCATTACGACTCGGCGTGCGCTGTTTGATATCGGGATTGCGGGGCCCATCGCCGGCTTTCTTGTAGCGGTACCGCTATTGGCGTATGGGATTGCGATATCGAAGATTGTGCCGGGAGCACAACAGAATGCCGATATCTTCTTCGGCAATCCTCCGCTCATGCGAATTTTCATCGGATTGTTTCATCCCGGTGCGGATCCCTCATCGCTTTTGCTCCATCCCGTAGCGCGGGCTGCGTGGTTTGGATTGTTTGCCACTGCGCTTAACTTGCTGCCGGTATGGCAGCTGGACGGCGGACACATTCTCTACAGCCTGGCGAGCAAGAAGCACAAAGAGTTTTCACTGGTTGTCTCGCTGGCGCTTGTCGCGTTGGGAATTTATTGCTGGCACGGATGGGCGCTTTGGGGAATCGTTTTGCTGGTGCTGTCCCTGCGGTTCCGCCATCCGCCGGTATACGACCGCTGGGAACAGCTGAACGCATCACGAAAATTACTGACGATCGTAGCGGTCGCGATTTTCGTTCTATGCTTCACGCCCTGGCCTGTGAACAACCCCTAGGCTCCGCTCGCAATCTGCACTTCCTTGACCAGCCCGGTGGGAAGGATATGATGCGCGAATAATAATGCGCCTTCCTTCCGCTTCTTCGGTTCCTTCGTCCACGGCAACCCTTGCTCGCACGCTCGGGCTGCGCGATTTAACAATGCTGGTGATAGGCGGTGTGATCGGCTCGGGTATTTTTTTGGTGCCCGGCGCAATTCAACGCCAGGTCGGCGGCTCCGTTGGTTTGGCGATACTGGTCTGGGCCGCCGGCGGACTGTTGTCACTCGTTGGGGCGCTCACGTACGGCGAACTTGCGGCGATGAAGCCTGAGGCTGGCGGCTTGTATGTTTACATTCGCGATTGTTTCGGCAGGCTGCCGGCGTTTCTTTACGGATGGACGTTATTTCTGGTTGTGGCAACGGGAGGAATCGCGACGCTGGCGGTAGCCTTCAGCGCCTACCTGGGCAACATTGTGCCACTCACGCCTTTCACTACAAAACTCGCCGCGATCGCTATGATCGGAGTCATCACCGTCGTCAATATCTACGGCACTCGCGAAAGTTCGGACCTGCAAAACTGGACGACCTACATCAAAGTTGCGCTAATTCTCGGCATGAGCGCTGTGCTTCTGTGGCTCGGCCACGGATTTCAGGGTTCTCGAGACATTCTTTGGCCGGCGAGCATCAGCGGCTCGCTGCTCTCCAACTTCGGGCTAGCGATGATTGCGGCACTGTGGTCCTATGAGGGCTGGCAGTTCGCTTCTTTCAGCGCGGGCGAGGCGGCGCATCCTCAGCGCGATTTTCCCCGGGCTTTTTTTTACGGCACGCTTTCGTTAACCGCAATCTACGTCATCGCCGCTGTGTCCTATGTGGCGGCGCTGGGCCCCACAGCAGCGGCCCGCTCGGATACGATCGCCGCGACGGCTATGGCGGCAATTCTTGGGCCGACGGCGGCAAAGTTCGTCGCCGTCCTGGTGATGATTTCCACTTTCAGCTCGGCGAACAGTATTCAGCTTACGGCTCCTCGTGTTTACTACGCCATGTCGGTGGACGGTTTATTTTTTCGCAGGATGGCCGAAGTGCATCCGCAATTCCGCACTCCCGCTTTTGCAATTCTAACCGCGGGAATCTGGGCCGCAATTCTTGCGTGTCTGGGGAGTTTTCAGCAACTGTTTACATACGTGATTTTCACCGGCTGGATTTTCTACGGGCTGGCGGGCGCAAGCATTTTCGTCTACCGCCGGAGAATACCCGGAGCCGATCTTCCCTACCGCGTGCCGGGATATCCCTGGACGCCCGCCATTTTCGTGCTGGCTACAGCGGCGCTGGTGGTGAACGCGATTTTCTCGCGACCTACTGGAGCAGTCGCTGGATTATGCGTCGTTTTCGCCGGGGTGCCGGCTTACTTAATCTGGCGCACACGCGGAGCGAAGAATAGGGCTTAGAAAAGGCTGGTAGGATCGACGTCAACAATCACGGCAGTATCTGGAATTTTCTTGGCGTCGCAGAAATCCAACGCGCCGCTGAGAGCCAGAGACAGAGCCGAACGTTTGGGCGACTTCAGCACAAATTGAAAGCGGTAGTCCTTGCGCAGGCGCGCGAGCGGCGCTGCGGCCGGACCCAGAATTTTGACGCCGCGATTTTCGAACGGAGCGAAATAACCTGCCAGCGCCCTCGACCATCGGATCGCGTTTTCAATTTTGCGATCCCGCACTAGCACGCTGGCCAGCGCCGTGAATGGCGGGTAGTGAAGCATCCGACGGAAGTGCGCTTCCTTTTCGTAAAATGAAACGTAATCCTGCCGCACGGCGAGCTGGATGGCGTAATGCTCCGGGTAATAGGTTTCTACCAGGACTTCGCCGGCAAGTTCGCCGCGACCCGCGCGTCCGGCTACTTGTGTGAGCAGCTGGAAGGTTCTTTCGGCTGCTCGGAAATCCGGCCGACCCAGCGCGAGATCCGCCGCAACCACGCCAACCAGAGTCACGCGCTGGAAATCGTGACCCTTTGCGACCATTTGCGTTCCGACGAGAATATCCAATTCGCCATCTGCAAACGCGCCGAGCACCTGCTGGTATTCGCGTTTCGTGCGAACGGTGTCGCGATCGAGCCGGGCGATGCGCGCAGAAGGAAACTTTTCTCTCAGGTATTCTTCCACGCGCTCGGCTCCGTCGCCGACGAAATACATGTACTCGCCATTGCACTTCGGACATTTCTTCGGCGGACGAATTGCATAACCGCAGTAGTGGCATTCCAGACGCTGGCGGCTTTTATGATAGGTCAGCGCGATGCTGCAATTTTCGCATTGCACGAATGCGCCGCAACTGCGGCAAAGAAGCGACCAGGAATAGCCACGGCGGTTGATCAACACCATTGCTTGCGTTTTTTCTTCCAGCCGCAGCGCAATCGCCGCGCGCAAGGATTCAGAAACGGGCGCCGCCTTGTGCTGTTGACGAAATTCTTCGCGCAAGTCCACAACGCGGACATCTGCGAGAGGTCGATTCTCGACGCGCGAGGTCAACTCGAGCAGCTGATATTTCCCTGAGCGCGCGTTGTGGTAGGTTTCGAGCGAAGGAGTGGCCGAACCGAGAAGCGCCACTGCTCCCTCCAGCCTTGCGCGATACACGGCAACGTCGCGGCCGTTGTACCGTGGAGTTTCTTCCTGCTTGTAGCTGGTTTCCTGCTCTTCGTCGACGATGATCAAGCCAAGATTTTCGAGCGGTGCAAAAACAGCGGAGCGCGTTCCAACCACGATGCTGGCTTGCCCGTGCCGCACGCGCCACCACTCGCGAGCGCGCTCCACATCCGGCAAGCCGCTGTGCAACACCGCTACCGTTTCGCCGAACCGCGCGCGCACCAGGCGGCCAACCCACAAAGTCAGCGCAATTTCAGGAACCAGCACGATGGCCGTCTTCCCGCGCGAAATCGCTGCCTCGATTGCGCCGAGGTAAACTTCCGTCTTGCCGCTGCCGGTGACGCCGTGAAGCAGTCCCGCCGCGAATTTCCCGGCCACGAGCCAGCGCCAAATCTCAGCAAGAGCCAGCTTCTGCTCCGCATTCAATATATTGGTAGGCGGAGCGAAATCCGTATCCCAGGAATCTTCTTCCACAGTGAGGGGCTCTTCCCAAGTAAGTACCCGGCCTTGCTTTTCCAGGCGATGGATGACTGCGCGTGACACTTGCGCCTTTTTCGTCAAGAGTGCCAGAGGCAGCGGCCCGCGCGTCGCAGTGAGGACCTCGCGAACCGCTTCCTCGGCGGCATTTGCGGCTGGCTCTTGCTTGGCGGGATTCCAGGCGACGATTTTGTGTGAGCGCGTTTTGCGCCGGTGCACCATGTCCCGGGCCGCCAGGTAACCGCGGCGAACGAATCTTTCCGCGGCAGCTTCGCCGCCTGGCAATCGGCGCACGGCGGCGGATTGGATCGCGCCGATTTTTTCGCCGGTGCCGACGAATCGGCGCAAGAACTCCAGTTCGCTGCTTTCAACGTCCGTGTTCTCGGCGCCGGCGGCGGGCTCTTCGAAATATGCGCGCCCAGAATCCGTCAGCCAGTATTCGCGATCGTGCCGCAGCTCGATTTCCGGAGGAAGCATCGCGCGGAACGTTTCGCCGATGGGCGCGA
>PLZZ01000265.1:0-4883 GCA_003153585.1 Acidobacteriota bacterium
GCAGCCGAAAAACGAAACGAAGCTAAAGCCAACCTGCTCTACGATACGATCGACGCGGGCACTTTCTATTCCTGCCCGGTAGAAAAGTATTCGCGCTCCAAAATGAATGTGGTGTTCCGGGTTGCGGGCGGCGACGAAGCCATGGAGAAAAAATTCGCGCAAGCGGCCGCTGCGGCACACATCACAGGCGTGACCGGCCATCGGTCGGTGGGCGGGATGCGCGTATCACTTTACAATGCCGTGACGATGAACGCTGTCGAGGCGTTGGTGAGTTTTATGCGGGAGTTCCAGCGAACGCAGGGCTAAGCAGGAAGGATGCGCTTGGTACCCAGCGGACTCGGACGCTAGCCATGCTCGTGCGAAAAATAGCCACAGCNNTAATTCATGTCTAATACCGTCGATTCGATAGCTAGTTTGCCACTTTTAGGAGTTTCTTCATATCCGAGCTGGCCTCAAGATGCCACGCTACGCGCAAAAAAGCCGAGAGCGGCCCAGGTTGATTCGCAACCCCCGCTTGATGAATACTTTAACTCGCTCTTTACCACGCTTGGGCCGCAGCATTGGTGGCCCGGGAAGACACAGTTCGAAGTGATCCTTGGTGCCATCCTCACGCAGAATACCTCGTGGAAGAACGTCGAACTGGCTCTGGCGAACCTGCGAGCCGCCGGGGTATTTACGCCCTCTTCGGTTAAAAAAGTCCACATCCGGCGCCTGCAATCGCTAGTTCGCCCGTCGGGCTACTACCGCCAGAAGGCGCGGGCGCTGAAGGCTTTCGTCCAGTTCTTGCGCACGGACTATCGCGGATCGCTCAGGCGAATGTTCGCAGCGCCGACAATTGAGCTCCGCGAAAAGCTTCTGCGAGTGTGGGGAATCGGCCCGGAGACCGCGGACGCGATTCTGCTCTACGCCGGGAAGCACCCGGTCTTCGTGGTTGATGCTTATACAAAGCGCATCATGGCGCGGCACGGATGGATTAGCGGCAAGACTAAGTACGAAGAAGTTCGCTGGATGTTCGAGAGGCAAACTCCAGGAAACGTCGAAAGATTCAAGGAATTTCACGGGCTAATCGTTAGCGTGGGGAAAAACTGGTGCCGCAAGCAAGTCGCTGAGTGCGAAAAGTGTCCGTTGGGACGGTATCTGGAGGAAGGCCGGTGAAGGGCGAACGGTCAAAGTGGAAGCGAGAGTTGCGGCTCACGCTGGGCCTCGTGGCGATAGTTTTGCTTGCCGCCGCCGTATTCACGCTCGGCTCGTTAAACATTCCCCTGCATCCGGAACAAGAAAGCGGATTGGTGATCTTGTTCGCGCTGTCAACTTTCATGTTTGCGGCGCTGCTGGTTTTCAGTCTGATAATGATCAGGAGCTTGGTCCGCCTGTGGAACGAACGGCGCATCGGGCAGATGGGCTCGCGTTTCAAGGCCAAGATGGTTTTAGGCGCGCTGGGCGTCTCCTTGCTGCCGGTTATGTTTTTGTTTTTCTCCAGCTACGCTTTATTGAATCGGACTCTAAACCTCTGGTTCCCTCGGCCCTTGGAAATAGCCAACGAAGAAAGCCGAGTGCTTTTAACGGGCTTCGGCAACGCTGAACTCAGACGGTTGAGTACGCTCGCTTCTGAAGCTGCGCTGAGAGAAACGCCGGACCAGAGCTTCCTGGTGCTAAGCCGAACCGCGGATGCTGCGTGGATCACTGATCGTCAAGGTCAAGTGACTGGGGGAATGGATTTCGAGAAGGGGTGGAATTTCGGCCCGGAGCTCCAGGCGAAGACGCAAGATCCTCACTCGCAGAATCGCAATCCGNNTCGCGGGAAGCGCTCCCATGCAGAGTTCTATTTTGTTTGCCGCCCGGCACCTGCCGGATGATTTCGTGGAGCGGTATCAAAACATTGAAACTCAAACGGGACTTTACGCGGAACAGAAGCAACGATTACGCGCTTTTAAGCGCGAGATTTTGCTCACGCTCATCGCGGTCACGTTGATCCTGCTTTCCAGCACCACCTGGATCGCGCTCCGACTTTCGAAGCAAGTGACCGTGCCGATTCAGGGTCTGGCTGAAGCCACGCGCGAAATTTCGCGCGGCAATTTCGATCATCGCATCGAGGTGGAGGCGCAGGACGAACTGGGAACCCTGGTGCGTTCGTTCAATCGCATGACCGAGCAGCTGGGAGAAGGTCGGCGCCAGATCAATGAGTTCACGCGAAATCTCGAACAGGCCATCGAGGAGCGCGAGGGCCGCCGGAAATTGATGGAAGCAATTCTGGAAAATATTCCGACCGGAGTGGTCTCGCTCAGCGCGACCGGAGAAGTGGCGCGGGTGAATTCCGCTATCGTGATGATCTTGGGGGAACACGCGCGCAACGCACATACCCTGCCGGAGCTGCTGGGCGAGGAAGCAGGCCGCGCGGTTCTGTATCTGATGAGGCGGTCGTTGCGCATGGGCGCGGCTTCGCGTGAAATTGAAATCGCGTCCGCGGGAAGGCTGCTTCGCGCTGCGGTGACGGTAAGCAGTCTTGGGCCGCGGCGGTCGAACCCCGGCTTTGTGGTGGTCATCGATGACCTTACCGACCTTCTCCGCGCGCAAAAAGCGGCCGCCTGGCAGGAGGTTGCCCAACGCATCGCGCACGAAATCAAGAATCCGCTTACGCCCATTCAGCTTTCGGCGCAGCGCCTGCTTCGGCATCTTGAGCGCACGGCGTCGTTGAAGACCGAGGCCACGCGTGGTGAGCTCGAAAGGCTGGTGGCGGAATGCGCCGGACTGATCGAGCGCGAAGTGCAGACGCTCGAATCGCTGGTGGATGAGTTCTCGCAGTTCGCGCGATTCCCTTCCGCGCGCTTGGCTTCCGCGGATTTGAATTCCATTGTGTCCAGTGCGCTGGATTTATTTCACGGACGTTTGGACGGCATCACGGTGAAAACAGAACTGGCCGCTACCTTGCCGCCGGTGAAAGCCGATCCGGAATTGATGCGCCGGGTGGTCGCCAATTTGATTGATAACGCGGCGGAGGCCATGGAGGGCTCGACGATTCGGCGTTTGCGCGTGGCCACACGCATGGAAGGAGACGGCGATGCGGTGGAAATCGAGATTTCCGACAGCGGCCACGGCATTTCTCCCGAGGATAAAGAGCGGCTTTTTCTTCCGCATTTTTCCACCAGAGAGCGTGGCACCGGGCTGGGACTTGCAATCGCGAGCCGCATTATTGCCGAGCATAACGGAACAATCCGCGTGGAAGATAACCTGCCGAGCGGAGCGCGATTTCTGATTCGATTCCCCGCCGCGGAAGTTGTCGCCACACAAACGCAAACGGGCGGCCAAGCTTAGCGGTTTTTTCTGGAATGTAACTTTTCACGCAGACCCTGCGGGCTCAAAAGATCGAGAAGTTCAAAGGCTCGAAAAACAATGCCGGCGACCATACTTATAGTTGACGACGAGATCGGAATCCGGCAATCGCTGGGCGCGTTGCTGCGGGACGAAGGGTATGAAATCGAAGCGGTGGCCTCCGGCGAAGAGTGCCTCGAGCAGATCGGCCGGCGAAACTTCGATTTGATTCTGTTGGACGTGTGGCTGAAGAAGATGGACGGCCTGGAAACGCTCGAGCGTATTCAGCAGCGCGAAGGCGCGCCGATGGCCGTGATGATTTCCGGCCACGGAAATATCGAAACGGCGGTGCGCGCGACGAAACTGGGGGCCTTCGACTTCATAGAAAAACCGCTCTCTCTCGAAAAAATCGTGCTGGTAGTNNCAGTGTGCCCATGAAAGCGCTGCGGCAGCAGATTGCGTTGACCGCGCCGACCAACGGCCGCGTGCTGATTTACGGCGAAAGCGGAACGGGCAAAGAGCTGGTAGCGAGAGCTCTACACGCCAGCAGCTTGCGGGAAGCGATGCCGTTCGTGGAAGTGAACTGCGCCGCCATACCGGAAGAACTGATTGAATCGGAAATGTTCGGGCACCGCAAAGGAAGTTTTACCGGCGCCAGCGAGGACAAAATCGGCAAGTTTTTGAAGGCCGACGGCGGAACCTTATTCCTCGATGAAGTGGGCGACATGAGCCTGAAGACGCAGTCGAAAGTTCTGCGCGTGCTGGAAGAACAGCGCGTGGAGCCTTTGGGTTCGAATACGCCCGTAACCGTGGATGTGCGCGTTGTGGCCGCCACCAATAAAAAGCTGGAAGAAGAAATCGGACGCAATGCTTTTCGGGAAGATTTATTTTATCGGCTGAACGTGATTCCATTTTACGTGCCCGCCTTGCGCGATCGAGTGGAGGACATCCCGATACTGGCGGCGCATTTCCTGCGCGCCTTCTGCGAGGAATACGGCAAGAAACAGAAAGAATTCAGCTCGCCGGCTGTCGATGTGCTGCTCAGTTATCCCTGGCCCGGGAATGTGCGCGAACTGAAAAATCTGGTCGAACGGCTCGTCATCATTTGCCCTTCGCCGCGGATCGAACCGCATCATTTGCCGCCGGAAATATTCCGCGGCGCGTCCAAGAGCCCGCAAAAACCGTACGAAAGCCTGCAGGAGGCGCGGTCCGCCTACGAGCGCGAATTCGTGCTGCGCAAGCTGGAAGAAAATCGCTGGAATATGACCAAGGCGGCCCAGGCGCTGGGTCTCGAGCGCAGCCATTTATACCGGAAAATGCGCACGCTGGGCATTGCGCCCGCGAGGGAATAGAACCTATTCCTGGTAGTCCGCGAGCTGTTCCAGCTGGCGGTGCCAATCGAGCTGGCGAACGATAGCGGAATTTTGGCGCCAGTGCGGTTGCACTTTGACCATGAGTTCCAAAAAGATTTTGGCGCCGAGAATCGTTTCGAGTTCCAGGCGAGCCTGCGTTCCGATTTTCTTGATGGTGGCGCCGCCCTTTCCGATCAGAATCCCCTTCTGGCCTTCGCGCTC
>PLZZ01000265.1:4894-8484 GCA_003153585.1 Acidobacteriota bacterium
AATTGATCGGCAGGAAAATGCGGCGGCGCCTCGGGAAGCCGCGTGAGCCAGGAATTTACCAGGTCGAGGCAGCCGGCGCCGGTGAGCGCCGAGATGGGAAAAATCTCGGCGAACTCAAACACTTTGTTGTAGCGCTCGATCATGGGCAGCAGAAGCTGTTTGTGGATGCGGTCCACTTTATTCAGCAACAGGTAAACCGGGCCGCGAAAGCGTTCCACCCACTGAATCGAGAAACGATCGCCTGCGCCGAAATCGGCGGTGGCATCCACGATGAGCGAAAGAATGTCGATGCCTTCCAGCGCGTGTTGCAATTCGTCCATCATCATGCGGCTCAAGACATTTTCCGGCCGGTGAATGCCGGGCGTATCCACCAGGACGATTTGCGCGTCGGCACGATTCAAAATGCCCTGAATGCGGTTGCGAGTGGTTTGCGGCTTGGGCGAGACGATAGCGACTTTTTGGCCGACCAGAGTATTTACGAGCGTGGACTTGCCCGCGTTCGGGCGGCCAACAATCGCGACGAATCCGGACTTGAAAGGCATGGAGACAACGATTGTACGCCATCGCGCCGGATGCGAGTAGTTTCGGCAAACCCAGACAGCCGGCAAGCTTCCGACTATCCCCGCGTTTTCGATACTGGGCCGCCAGAGTCTGCTTCAGAGCGGGTGGCTGTGCGAAACTCTCAAGAGGTGCCCGATAAGGCCGAAGATTCCGGCCGCCCCGACAACAATCGCCGGCGTCAAAGTAAGTGCAACAGAAAAAATCAAACCGAGCGAAAAGCTCAATGTGGCGAATCGGTCAGCTTCTGTGGGCCACAGTTTACGCACAATCAACTCAGCCAGCCAGCCGCCGGTAAAGAGCACATTCGCGGCGATACCGTAAAGGAGAACTTCAGCCGCTGCGAAAAGCGGCGGCGGAAGTTCAAAATCACCGTCAAAAAAGAAGTAGCTCCCCAGCCCAACTACACAAACGACGACTGCCGAAAGAATTCCGGCAATACCGACAATCAAGTTAAATGGAATTCTCCTCGTTTCCCACCAGCCAATCGCTTCCCTCGCGGTCGTGGCAGGGAAATCCCGGCGACAAAGGGATGAAGCTCGGAGTCGCAGAAACGGTTGGAATGATTTATCTAGCACTCTAACCACCATTGATGAACCCCATTTGCTCGTTCCATCGCCAAACTCTAGTTGAAGCGGACGCGGACGCGCAGAACTTTGCGCTGATTGGCTTCGAGAACTTCGAAGCGAAGGCCATCGGCGTCGATGATTTCGCCGGTGCGCGGAACGTGGCCTGCAACACTATTCAACAATCCAGCGATTGTCGTGGAGGTGGAGTGCCGCATGGCGGCGTCGAGTTTCACACCAAATAGTTCGCCGACTTTGTCCACCGGCACGCTGCCGCGAACTACCAGGGCGCCACCGGCTTCGCGAACCACATCGGGCGCGGGCCTGCGGTCTTCTTCGCCGATTTCGCCGACAATCTCCTCCACCATGTCTTCGATGGTGACCACTCCGGCCATCAAGCCGTACTCGTCAATCACGATCCCCATCTGCTGATTCTTGCGCTGCATTTCTTTCAGCAGCTCGGACCCAAACTTCGTCTCCGGCACGAAAAGAGCCGGGCGCATCAGCTCGCGAACNNACGATGCCCACGATGTCGTCCAGCGATTTTTCGAAAACCGGCAACCGTGAAAATTTTGTCTCCACGGCAAGCTCGCGCAATTCTTCCAACGAAGCAGCCGCGCGAATGGCGATTACGTCCGGACGCGGCGTCATCACTTCGCGGACGCGCTTGTCGCCGAACTCGACCACCTGTTCGATGAGCCGCGCTTCGTCCTGCTCGATGATTCCCTCTTCCGTTGCAGCGTCAACAAAATCTTCGATGGCTTGCTGCTCGGCCGCCGGGGCGCTTTGCTCCTCTTCCGAAACGTGAAGTACGGACACCAGCAGTTCGAGCACAGCCAGAACCGGCCAAGTGAGAAACAGAAACGCGCGCACAATCGGAACGAAGGGCGCGATCCAGTTGCCCGGAGCGCGCGCAAGAAGAAGCGAAGGCAAAAACTGCATGGCCACCACGACTTCGGCGCCCAGGAAGAAAATCATCTCGAGCGCAGCTTCCCAAGTCCCGAGCGAGAAGAAGATTACCGCCCGGGCGGTAATCGCTGCGACCAGGACGAGCCAGAGGCGCGTGAGAAGACTGAATGCCAGCGCAGCTCGGCGGGGCGCCATGTGGAACCGCGGAGCAACTTCGGATTCGAAGGTTTCCAGATGGTCGTGGATGCGGCCAGTGGACGCTCGGCCCAGCTCGCGGTACACCCGGTCAAGGTAGGAGAAGAACAGCAGAATAGCCGTAAGAAACAGAATGCCGGCGGTGTAGAAAAAAATGGCCACGCTAGAGACGCTCCGNNTCGGTTTCGTGGTCGTATCCCATCAGATGAAGAATTCCGTGCAGGACTAGGATGCGCATTTCGCCGTCGAAATCGCGTCCCAAACGGCGGGCGTTTTGCCGGGCGACGGCGGGAGCGATCGCAATATCACCCAAATACGGCGGCGCAGAGGCAGCGCGCAGCGCGAAAGAATTGCGTTTTCCCGGCAATCGGCGAGTCCTTCGCTGGGAGTGTGGCTCATCCGCTGCGAACGACAATACATCCGTGGGGCGATTTTTGCCACGGTAGGCGCGGTTCCACTTCGCGATTTCCGCATTGGTGACCAGGCAGATCGTAAGTGCGTTGGCGGGAATGCGCAGCAGCCGCCGCAACTTTCTGGAAAATTTCTCCAGCTCGCCAATGGAAATTTTCACCTGACGCTGTTGGTTGAGAATCATGTAACTGGATTAGGCGCGATGATTCTTGCCGGCAGGATGGGCTGCACCGTGCTCGTCGTAAGCCTTGATAATACGCTGAACCAGGCTGTGGCGCACAACGTCGTGCTCGTCGAAATAAACCATCGAGATTCCTTCGATCTTACCCACGATTTCGATGGCTTCCACCAGTCCCGAGCGGCGCGAATCCGGCAGGTCGATCTGCGTGACGTCTCCCGTGATCACCGCCTTTGAATTGAAGCCCAGGCGCGTGAGAAACATTTTCATCTGCTCGCTGGTGGTGTTTTGCGCCTCGTCGAGGATCACGAAGGAATCGTTCAGCGTGCGCCCGCGCATGAAGGCCAGCGGCGCAACCTCGATAATGCCTTTTTCAAGAAAGCTCTCCAGTTTGTCGGCTTCCAGCAAGTCGTGAAGCGCATCATAGAGCGGGCGCATGTAGGGATCGACCTTCTCCTGAAGTGTTCCGGGGAGAAAACCCAAGCGCTCGCCGGCTTCCACTGCCGGCCGCGCGAGAATAATTCGAGTGACTTGCTTGGAGAGCAGCGCGGATACAGCCATAGACACAGCCAGGTAGGTTTTTCCCGTTCCGCCGGGGCCGATCGCGAAAACCATGTCAAACGTTTCGAGCGCTTCCATATAGCGCGCCTGATTGGGACTCTTAGGCGCGATGCTTTTTTTGCCGAAAGAGCGCACGCGCGTGGGTGAAAAAGCGCCGCGCAACTCGGACGATGGGGCTGCGGTGGCGACACGGAGCAGCGATTTCACTTCCT
>PLZZ01000254.1:0-16948 GCA_003153585.1 Acidobacteriota bacterium
CGCGCGAGATGCCGGAAGGATTTCACATCCCGCTCGAATTTGATACTCCCGCGCCCAATTTCTGGCGCATCGCATTTCCTCCGTCCGATTGGCGTCCTCCCGACGATCTGTAAATGCCGTCAAGCAATTGCTCGGCGGTACCGTAAAGCCGAACTTGGGCTTAACTTTTGGAAAATTCCCGGTATGCAAAATAATTGAATTTATTAGAAGGGAAGTTTGTGCAGATCGAGATTGCCACCGGAGAGAATTATTCCAATTCTCTTGCCTTCGCTCCGAATGCGGCGGTTCATCGCAGGCGCGGCTGCTACCGCCCCGGAAGGTTCGACGACAAGTTTCATCCGTTCCCACAGCAATAACATCGCAGCGGTGAGTTCTTCTTCAGTGACTACCGAGACTTCATCCACAAAAGATTGCAGGATCGAAAACGTTAAAGGGCAAAGGGTGGCACGCAGGCCGTCTGCCATGGTCTCAAATGGTGCCGCCGGTTCGATCTTTTTCGCTGCAAGCGAGCGGTGGGCATCGTCCGCGTTGCGCGGCTCGCCGCCGATAACGCGAATTCCGGGACGCATGCTTTTCGCGGCGATCGCTGTTCCGCTCAGAAGGCCGCCGCCGCTCACTGGCGCAATGACCACGTCGAGTTCACCCACGTCTTCGATTAATTCGAGCGCCGCGGTCCCCTGTCCCGCGATCACGCGCGGATCATTATAGGGATGCACCAAATGAGCGCCGGTCTTTTGCATTACTTCGGCGCAGGTTTCTTCGCGCGAGGCCATATTCGGCTCGCATTGGGTGATCTTTCCGCCGTAAGATTCCACCGCACGCATTTTTGCCGCGGAAGAATTCGAAGGCATCACGATGAATGCCGGAACGCCTCGCCAACGAGCTGCCAGCGCCAGAGCGGCTGCGTGATTTCCGGACGAGGGAGCCACTACGCCGTGGCGCGCTTCTTCATCCGTGAGTGAGAAAACAGCGTTCGTAGCGCCGCGTATTTTAAACGAGCCTGTCTTTTGCAGGTTTTCACATTTGAAGTACAGGTGGGCGCCGGCGATCTCATCGAGCGAGGTAGAGGTGACCACCGGCGTACGGTGAATGCGCGGGGCGATACGCGCGTGCGCAGCGAGGATCGCTTCGAAGTTTGGCGCGTCCTTTTGCAAGGATGTCGCGTTCATATGCATCGGCGCGGGCGGCTCACTTGCTCACGCGGCCCGGGATCGTGAATGTCACCTTGGCAGCGGTGCTGTTGTCGAAGCGATCGGCGATTTGCACCGCTACAGTGTGTTCGCCCGGCGAGAGGCCGGCGATCGAAATCTGGTAGCTCTCCTTCGGCGCATCGGAAAGCAAGCCCTCCGGAAAAACGATGGTCCAATCGCCGGCGTCAACACTATAGCGCGCCCGCGCGATGGCACTCGAAGNNGGCGGCGTATTCTCGATTTCAAAGCGATCGCTCTCGCGTTCGCCGGTGAGGGACTGATCCACGGGATTCGACGGAGAGTCCGAAGCAACGATTTTCAAATAATAGGCTCCGTCCGGCATCGTTGTGGTGTCCCAGGAATAATATTTTTGCGTGAGCTTATCTTTCAACAGGCGCCAGTTCTGCTCGCCTTCTCCGTGATAATAAACGGAAAACGTGAGATCGTCGTCGTTATCATCATGCGCGCTCCACAGCACGCTGGCGTAACCCTTGTCCTCAAAGCCCTGGGGAGGCACTTCCATCTTTGGAAATCGCGCAGGAATGTCCGGAGTCACGCCCGGCGCTGTTGGAAAATTTGTGGTATTGCGTTGCGGCTGCCGGAGCTGCACGGATGCAGGAGTTATCAGTCCGCTCTGCGGGCTCGCGAAACCCTGCACGCGAATTCCGGGATCTTGAATCGCGATGTCGTCAATCACCGGCGCAACATTTTTCGGCTGATAAGCCAAACCTACCCAAGAAATATTCGGCACGCCCCCGCTGTCCGTGTCCAGGAAGACCGCCTTCCATTGCACGAATCGTGCCGCAGGACAATCCACGGTTTCGCCCGAGGCATTCTTGTAGGGTCCGGCCCAGGCGCTCCAATTCTTTTGTGGAGTGGAGGTATTTCCGGAGCGGACGTAGAAAGCGACCTTGCCTTGCGTGGCGCCATCGCCCCACCATGACAAACGTCCCCAGTGCGAAAATATCTTGGCGTCGAATGTGTCGGATTCGAAGCTGCCGCTGGGATCGTATCCTGGCCCGAGAGTGAAGATTTTCCCGGGGTTGGCCGTGGCGACGTACATCTCCCCGTGGGGGCCTGCGATAATGCTGGTAACCTGTGCCGAAGCGGTTTTCGCGATACTCGAATAAATATCGTTGCCTTGCAGCGAGAGAATGGCGCCCTTATTTCCAGTGCCCAGAAGAATATTTTGGGTGGACGAAAGCCCCATGGCAAATACCAGATCATCGCGCGAGGTCCACAGTGTCTCGGGAGATCCGTCCGGCGATATTTTTATCACTTCCGCGCCACCCGTCGCCGATGAAATGAACGGGAATGAAATAGCGGGCTGCGGCGATTGTGCCTGCAATTGCAGCGTCACGTTTCCCTGGGGTGTGTTGTTCGCTTGCAATTGGGACAAAGACGGCGGCACATTAATCACCGGCGAGGCGGATGCGGCGTGCTGCTTCTCTCCGATCGATGCGGCATAAATATTGCCTTTGTCGTCCGTCAGCAGAGAGGTCACTTCCTTCTTACTCGTCTCATAAATAACAAATACAGGGCCCGCTTCGGGCATGGCCTGAGAATTTTTCCGGACGATTGCGACTCGCAAAACCAAGCCGTTGGGATCGGTTCCAATCAAAAGATTCCCCTTCTGATCGAACGCGAGAGAACGCGCGTGGCGTTCATCACTTTGATAGAAGAGCTGGCCCTTGCCATCCGGCGTGACCGCGAATACTTCGCCTTTATCTCCCGTCGCCACGAATAGCGTACCCTGCGAATCCAGTGCCAGCGCCCAGATGTACTTGGTCTTCGGGTCGAAGAAAACGCTTTTCTGGCCTTCGGGCGTAACTTTGTACACTTTTCCATCCGGCGAAGTTCCGACATACAAATTATCGTGCGAATCAAACGTGATGGCCTGGGCGGCAAGCTCGCCGGACTCGAAAACCGTGGTTGGCTTCGACGGATCGTCAAAGCGCAAGACTTTTGCATTCGATCCGCCCGCAGCGTAAAGACGCCCTCGCGAATCCGCGCGCAGGGCCCAAAGATAAGCGAGGTTCGGATCCGAAAAGGCAGTGAACTTCGGCGCGGGCATGAGCTTTCCATCGCTGCGTATGGCGACGCCGTTCGCCGTGCCGCGCTCGAATTCGGAGAACTCCGATTGCCGCCATATGCGTGTGTGTTCCGCGAGCGCGGAGATAGGCACGATGAGTCCTAGCGCCAGAATCCACACAACAAATCCTCGCGGTCTCATCAATCGGAATCTCCTTTTCGAAAGGGGCTTCACTTCACTGTAATCGTCAGAGTGCGTTCACCGGTAATTACCTGATGCATTTCCGCAAACCATGAACCGGCCAACGACTGGTGCAGCAATCTCGCGCCGCCCACGTTTTGGCGCTGGTCCAGCACACTGATCTCCGAGGACGGCGCGTTGGGCATCACTTTGTCTTCTATGAGCAAGGTTGTAGTGGGCTGTAGCAGGGTGGCATAGAGGCAGTCGTTTTGCCGTCCGCGATTGATCAATTTGATCAGTTCTTCCAGTCCCGGCAGCGGACCCTGCATCCCGGCCGTCGGATCCACGGTGCGATCCACTGTTTCTCCGTCGCTGATCAGGAGCTCCAGCGTGCCGCGGGCGGTCTGCGGCGGAATGGTAATCGGAATTTGCTGAATGAACGGCTCACCGCGGTAGGGCCGCAGCAAAACCTTCACGGCTACCGTCTCGCCGGGCGCTACTTCGCTTTTTTCGATCCAGGCGTTATCAATCATGGACCAGCGCCGCTCCGCCAACGCCGTCACTTTTAAATGGATACCCTGAACGTGCGGTGGTTCGTAGGGATTCGAATAGATGCGGGCAAAGATACTTTGAACCTCGGTGGCCACATAAAAGCCGCTAGGGATCGGCTGATCATTCGGCGCAAAAAGATTTTCCAAATGGACCGGCGTGTGACCTTGCAGGTCAATATCACCCTCCATTCGCAGTGTCCAGCCTTCGCCGTAAGCAGGGCTTCCTACAATGCCGTTATAGGTCGCCAGCGCCACCAAAAGGGGAGTGAGTTGGGGGCTTTCGATAACCTCAAAATGAAATTTCTTCTCGGCGTTCGGCGTCACCAGAGTCACATCCACCGGAATCATTGCCGGTCCGGCGCCCAGCTTGCCCATTATCGCTGACGAGCGATCCTGAGTTAAGGTACCGATCGTTCCACCGGTAGTAATGATTTTCGTCGAAGCCATCGAGGACGCCAGAGTCGTAAGTACGTGGGCGCGCGTCATCGGCATCGAAACCGAGCCGAACGAAAATATCGGATGGCCGCAGGCAAGAATCGTTCCGTCGCTCTCTACAGCCGTTATCGTGCATCCGGGAGCGATCGAGAGATCGCCGCGAACCAACTCCACTCCTACCATGTCCCCGGGCTTCACCTGAGGATCTTCCGGGGTCGGCTCGGCGCTACCACCCGCCATCATGCTCATTCCCCAACCGGAGAGCTGTTTGCTGAATTGCGCGATCGTGTCCGGATAAAGCCCGGCGGAAATCAGCGGCGTCTCGATGGGAACCAGAAATTGTCCCGCGCCGGCGCTGGTGCGAGCGGAAAATTCTTGCGGCAGGGCTAGGCGCGAAGCTGCGGGGAACATTCCGGTATTCACGGCGGATGCTCCGGCCGCGCTGCCCGGCGGAGAGACCGAATCTTTTTCGACTTCGAGCATGCTTTGAATCGGCGTCACTCCGCCGATCGCTTCTTTCGTAAATACGCCGAGCTTAAGAGAAAGCGCGCCGGCCAGTTTTCCCTCGAAATAAACGGGACTCCCGCTCATCCCGGCGACTACTCCGGTGTGCTCGACTTTTTCGCCGAGAAGTTGGACGAGAATAATGTCCTGCTTGGGACCCAACGCGTTGTGCAGGACACCCAGCACGACGAGATCCACCTTCTCGATTTCATCACCGGTGAAGATGGTATAAACCACGCCCTTCATGCCCGGTTGCACCTGGTCCAGCGGGAATGTTGCCTGGGTGTCGCCGGCAAATCCCGGCAGTGCAAAAATCAGAATTAGGGCGAATAGATATGCGAAGGATTTTTTCCGTGAGGCTAAAGGCATGAACATAAATGATACCCGCCGGGTCCATGGGAAGCAAATCGCCTCATGCTAGAATCGCGCGATGGCGAAAATGTTTGGTAACAAGACGATATCGCCCGGCGGAACTATCGACGGGGTGGTCGAGCTCCCCGGCGACAAGTCCATATCGCACCGCTATGCGCTGATTGCAGCGCTAGCCGAAGGCCGCAGCGAAATACGCAACTATTCGACCGCGGCAGACTGCCGGAGCACGCTGGGCTGTCTGCGCCGCCTGGGAGTTGAAACGGATTTCACGCGGGAGCGCCTGCACATATCCGGTCAGGGGCTCGGTGGCTTGCAAGCCCCGCGGCGTTCTTTGGATGCAGAGAACTCCGGAACGACGATCCGCATGCTTGCAGGGGTGCTCGCGGGCCAGTCTTTTACCTCAACTTTAACCGGCGATGCTTCCTTGCGGAGCCGCCCCATGCGCCGCGTGGTGGAACCACTGCGAAAGATGGGAGCCGAAATTCGCGCTCATGACGATGATTGCGCGCCGCTGGAAATCCGTGGCGGCGCTTTGCATTCGATTGACTACACGTTGCCGATTCCGAGCGCGCAAGTGAAGTCTGCAATCCTGCTGGCCGGTCTTTACGCCGACGGCGTAACGACGGTGCGGGAAGCGGTACGCACGCGCGATCATACGGAACTGGCGCTGCGCGAATTCGGAGCGACGATCGAAAGTCTGAACAAATCGGTGCGCATACATCCGCGTCCGAAGCTCGAAGCGCGCCGATTGACGGTCCCGGGCGATCTTTCCAGCGGAGTTTTTTTTATCGCTGCCGCGCTGATCGTCCCGGACTCTGCTTTGATATTGCATAACGTGGGATTGAACCCCACGCGCACACGCGTCCTGGATTTCCTGATTTCCATCGGAGCTGCGATTCATCTCGCAGCGGTTCAATTGCGCGACGGGGAATTGATTGGCGACATTTCCGTGCGACATTCAGCCCTTGCGGGGGGCGAAATTAGCGGCGCGCACGCCGCCGAAATGATTGATGAGCTTCCCATGCTTGCGGCGCTCGGTCCATTCACCGAGAAGGGAATCGAAATACACGGAGCGCAGGAATTGCGGGTGAAGGAGAGCGACCGCATCGCCACGATTTCGGCAGGGTTACGCCGGATGGGCGCGCGTGTGGAAGAATTTCCAGATGGTCTTCGCGTGGAAGGGCGTTCCGCCGGAAAACTGCGAGGCGCTAAAGTCGAGCCGGCTGGAGATCATCGCATCGCGATGGCGCTCGCTATTGCAGCGCTAGGGGCACAAGGCGATACAGTGATCCGCCATGCCGATTGTGTTGCAGTTTCGTTCCCGGAATTTTTCGTTATTCTCGAACGGCTGCGTGGAAAGGGAACTGACGGCTAAGAGGATTTGCGGAGATAAAAGGTCCCGTAGCTCGTGGCGATGTGAATTTTTGGGCCGCCTGCTCCGACCTTCCCGCTGAGCCGTCCCGTCCCGTTATCATTCTGAAGCTTCAGAGAAGCGTCCTCGAATTCGCTCTGAACCTCGCCCGATTGTGAAATAGCGGAAATTTCGAAGCTGGAGTTCGAAGGCAGCGTTAGATCCACTTCCCCGGAGTCGTCCGCGATATTAATATCTTCGCGCGGAGGCTGGGAAAAGCGCAATTTGATGTTCCCTTTCGAGTCGGCGATATCAATACGCCCGCTGATGTTTTCCGCTTCGATGTCCTTGTCATGGGTGGCCAGATTCGCAGAGCCGCTCACGTCCGAAATTTCGATTTGCTCGGAATCCAGCTCTAACCGCCCGCGCACGCCCACGAGCGTCATATCCGCCTTTTGCGACCGGTAATGCGTAGTGCCGGCCACACTTCTGACGCGGATAGGCCCAAAGAAATCTCCGTCGAGCGCAGCGTTTCCTTTTACTTCGGATATCTCAATTTCATTGCCGTGCCCGGTGAGGCTGACGTTTCCACCCACGCCGGTGATGCGAGCGTCCCCTTTCGTTATTTTCGCGCTCGCGTCCGAACTTACATTATGTATTTCGACGTCTCCGCTATCAGTTCTGGCGGTTACCGGACCCGCGATCTCGGAGATCTTGATGTCACCGTGTGAAGAATTTACCCAAAGCGAAATCTGTTTGGGGAGGGTAACTTCGAGGTCTATGCCCACAGTGCCGTCGGAATCTTCCTGATTGACGGGATGGACGACGTATCCGCCTCCCGTCTGTTCAATAACAACCTTCACTTTGTTCATCCGCTCCTGCGCCGCAGATTCCGTCGATCCCGAAGCGGACTTGTTTACCGTCACGCGCAAGTCATTTCCTTCTCCAGCATGTGCTGTGATATCTCCGCGGTCGGTGGTCAGTGTAACGTGCGCGTTGGCGGGAAGAGTTTTCGGACTTAGCTCTTCGCTTTGCGAAAAATCCTTTGAGAAAGGGTCCATGTGGAAATTCGGACCCAGGTTCACATCTCTGCCGACCAGCCAGTGTTTGGCGCCCAGGCCAATGAAAACAAAAACTACCAGAACCATCAGCGCGGCTTCTCCTCCGCTCAGCAGCGGAGGTTTGCCCTCGCCAGAGCGTTGCGCTGAAAGATGATCGATGATCTTGGCAAGGCCCCAGACGATCAGCAGCACGGGCCAAAAACGATAAAAGTAATGCCAGATTTGAAATTCCTGATGGAATCGTTCGAAGAGGAAAAGCACTCCGAGGAAAATCAGAAGTAATCCGCTGAATATAGAGCTGCGCTGGCCTTGACCGTTGCTCACGCCGCCCTCACGAACTGATGTGCCCTTGTTTGGAGGCGAGCGATTGCAGCACCAGTATGAAGCCGATCACAATCAGCAGTACCGGCCAGAGGTCTCCGAAGCTGTAGCGGCTGTATTGGCCAATCAGGAAAAGCACGCCGACGGTGATGAGTATCACTGGTCCCATGAGACTGCGAATCCGGCAATTTGCGCATGCACAGTGAACCCGGTTTGAATCAGCCATCGAATATCTCCTACGACTTTTTCTGCGTGCGTTCCCAGACGAGCCATGCGCCCAGGATGATCAAGCCCACCGGCCAGGTTTTCGAAAACCACTCCCGGTCCAGCAAACCAAAATTCTTCATCAGCAATAAAGCGCCAATAGCGATCAAAATAATTGCGCCCATGGGCTTGCTGCCATCGGCGGACGCAAAATCGACAGGTTCAGCCGCACCCAGCCTGCGAGCTTTGGCGGTGCGATAGGCTTCCACCGGCATATAGAAGTAGAAGCAGCCCAGAGCAATCGCAAAAAACGCATCATATCCGCCGGGCAAATCGCTGTTCAGCAGCGCGATCAGACCGCCGAAAATCAGGACGTGGATCAGACCCTTGATGTATTCGCCGTTGTAAACCGCGCCAAGCCCGGGAATAAATCCCAGCGTCGCGGCGAGCCCGGGATTGGTGTCCGACCGGGGCGGCACATCCGGCCGCGGCACCACCACCGCAGCGGCCAAACAGTTTTCACAATAGAGCGCGCCGTTAACCTCCCGCGTGCAGGCGGGGCAGAGCGGCTTGCCGCAATTACGGCAGAATCCGGTGGCGTCCACTTCCGGGTGCGTGGCGCATTTCATCGCGTGCTCCTGGTGGAACTGTTGATCGTATTTTCGGCCATGCCGTCAGCCAAGCTCTCGGTTAACAGGAACGCAAATATCGGCCGGTTGCGGGCCTGCGTGCGGTTCGGAATCGGCGCGGTTTGCGATTTCTGCTGGGGAATCGAATTGGGCGGCTGCGAATCATGTTCCTTTTCCGGAGTCGGGGCGGGGGTGCTTACAGGCAGAGTTTCCGGCTCCGGCTGAAGCTTTGACTGAATCTCATACACCACGCGGAGGTCGTTCACGAACTTAGCGCCTCGCGCATACGTCATGTGCGCTTGCCGGTTGGCTGAGCGAAACACATTGGTAGGGCTCAGATCGGCTTTCTTTAGCTTTGCCGGCGTCAGACCAGCGGTATAAGAAATGACAACCAACAACGCTGCGACCGTCGCCAACCCCATCGCGAATCGCGGTTGCCATAAAATTGGAACCCAATCGAACCAGCGCTTCCAGCCTTCTTTCTGTGTGCGCGGTCCCAGCGTGGCGTCTAGAATTTTTGCAACGAGCTGCGGCGGCTCCTCGAGCATCTCCATCTTGTGCATCCGGTTCACGAGGCCACTCACCAGCGCAACCGTTTGCGCGCAATTCGCGCACTCCGCCGAGTGCGCGGAGAACGCCGCAGCCTCGGCCGGTGAAAGATTCCCGTCGAGATAATCGCTCAGCCGCTCGTCTGTAAATGCGCAGTTCCAGTCCATAACCTTGCTCCCAATCATTGCCCACAAGTTAACTCGGGCGAACACCCATTTCCGTCAGGATGCGCGCCAACTCGATGCGCCCCCGGTTAATCCGCGATTTCACCGTGCCTTCGGGCACTTGCAGCACCACCTGAATCTCGTTGTACTCGAGACCTTGCAAATCGCGCAAGATTACCGACTCACGCAGTTCGGGTGAAAGCCGCGCTAAACCTCGTTGCAGTTGGACGCTCAATTCCGTGGCCTCTGCCAGTTTGTCGGGCGCCCGTGCGGATGAATGCTTCTCTTCCAACTGCGGCATCGCGTCGTCGATCGAGTCCGTCTGCCGGTCGCGGCGCGTGCGGCGGTAATTGTCCACCAGCAAATTCCGCGTGACGCTGGTGAGCCAAGTCGGGAAAGCTCCAAATGCAGGCTTGTAGCTCGCTAGCGTCTTGTAGAGACGTAGAAAAACCTCCTGGCTCAAGTCCTCGGCTTCCGTCGAATTGCCGGTGAACCGGTAACAAAGGTTGAACACTCGCCGCGAATGCCGCCGCACGAGTTCCTCCCAGGCCGGCCCTTCGCCCCGGAGACATTGTTGTACCAGTTGGGCGTCGGCCTCCAATCTTCCTTAGCCTCGCATCATCCTGCATCCCTATCGGCCTCACACAATGAAACGCAATCCAGCCTCAAAAAGTTCCCCGCTGTGTGCGGTTCCGAACAGTCTTCCAAACCCCTTTAGGATCATTCAATTTAGCATTGTCCGGCATCTTATCCGCGTTGAGCGTGTGAACACAAGCCGCTATACCCTGGCGGATGAATAGCGCGGGGATCTTCAACGTCTTCCGGTTGCCCAGGAATGGGGCGAAAGGCCTATTTCGAGGACTGCTGTTTTGGCTTGCTGGTCGGCCTAATCTTGTTGTAATCCGGCATGTGAACGCAGAGCCCGCCCTTTCGGGTCATCTTCTCGTAGCCCGCAACGAGCTGGTCCTTGTAGTGGTCGATAGCAAAATCGAACGGATCGGCTGGGTCGGAATCAATCAACTCCAAGTCTGTATCGCTCATCGTAAGCTTGCCGAAACGTACCGAGCCACCCTTGAACGCGAGATAATTGCGCCCGCCACAACTGCTGGTCACAGCAGTTTGCGCTTCCGATTGCTCGGGAGATTTGAATTCCAGAACGATCGCCTGATTTTCGACATCAACGCTCGCCAAATGGCCTTTCATTTCAGGAGGCGGAAGAATCTTTCCGGGATCCAGGATGAGATCATCTTTATCAACCGTGACACCTTCAACTTTCTTTGTGTTGAGGACGTCGGCGGTATCGACTCCGAGAAGGTCCATCAAGCCTTTAACCGGTAGCTTCAGCGCTTTCACCTTTGTAGTGTGAACGCGGATCATTCCTTCGGGGGTGACGGCTAGCGTCCCGGAGGTTTCAAACGGAACCCCGCCTTTGCTTACCAAGAGTCCTTTCACCACTAGCTCTTTACCCTTGGTCGTCACGTTAAGTTTCTTCAGTGGCGCGTTGGCTTTTGCAAAGACGTACTCGTTCAAATCGTTAGTCAGCGCGGTCATGCTCACCGTAATATTCGCGGAATCAACGTCCAGCCCGAAGGATTCCTTGTCATCGAACACGGGAATTTGGCCCGGTTTGGGCGTGAGCTTTCCGTTTAGCGCGGAAATATGCACGATGATTGTATCCGTCAGATGGAAGTCCACATTTTTCATGCCAACCCTCACCGCAGCGTTCGCCGCGGGGGCACCGGAAGCTTGCCCGGCGCCTGCGATTTGAAGCGGATAAAGAGAAATGAAGGTCGCCATGCACAAAAAGCTCAGCACACAAAAAAGCGTGATTCGTCTCACTGGATTCACCTTTCAGATATTCTTATCGGCATTTAGCAAGACAACTGTAACGAGCGCAGCGTGTATGGAACAGCGCAATATAGAGTTCCCGGATGCGAACGCAAGAATCAAGCTTCGCATTATCCGGAGATCGGCCTCTATAAGGAGAAATTAGGATATTCAAAAAAAACAAACCTTAGGTTTTCGACTTGTATCCGAGGCATTGCATCACCGGAAGCGCCGGGTATTTCGGGAATCTTGGATCGCTCGACGACAGTTCGCACAGATAGAACGTCGAGCCGCGGTCGGACTCAATGCGTCGCGCGTGCCGGCAGCTCTCGCATAAACCGGCTTGTCCGGAGACGCGCAATGGCGGCGGAAGGGCGCTGTCTTTCTTCGTTCTCATCTCATTTGCCCCGCGCTCACCTTGACAAACATTTCCGTCTAATGCACGTCTACCGTCATCAGTGTATTGTGACTTAGATTGGCGCTTTGCTAGCGTTTAGTTGTCAGCCATAGCGAGCCTCGGCCAGCGCGGAGGATATGCTTTGATATTTCGATCACCAAGAAATCTGAGTTTGTGCAGCGTGCTTCTTTTGGCCGGCTTAGCCGGTTGCAATTCAAGTCCAACACAGGACCAACGACAGCGCGATGAAAAGACCCGCGAAGAAGCCGCCAAAGCAACCGAGCGCATTAAACCGGAGCTTAAGGAAGCAGGGAAGGAGTTAGGTCAAGCCGCTCGCCAAGCCGCCGAAGACGCCCGGTCCGCGGCCCAAGGAGTAAAAGAAGGCTGGAACCACGACCACTCGCGCCCGGTCAATTTGAATTCAGCGCCGGAAAGCGAACTGACCAGCCTCCCCGGAATTTCAAGCGCCGAAGCCAGGAAGATTATTCACGGACGCCCGTACCACAGCAAAGATGAACTGGTGACCAGAGGAATGCTCTCCCGCGAGGATTACAACAATATCCGCGATTACATCTCTACTGAATAGAAAATTAGCACTCTCCTTGACACCCTCGGAAGCTTACTGCTACGGTGCGAAATCAATGTTTCAAAAGTCACGAAAGTTCTTTTTGCTCCTGCTCGCCTTACTGGCACTCGGCTATTTATTTTACAAATTCCGCAATTCGATCACGCTGGAAGGATTTCATTGGGGGATGGTGGGGCAATCCCTCCGCGACGCGCGTCTTTCGTTGCTTGTCTTGGGTGTACTTGCGGTTTACGTCTGCTTCGCAATACGCGCCATTCGATGGATGCGATTTTCGCGGACCCTTGGACATACAAATTTTTGGCACGTTTATAGCGCTACTCTGATGGGATTCACCTGCACTTTTCTGCTTGGTCGAGCGGGCGAGCCGATTCGTCCCGTATTGATCGCGAAGAAGGACTCGATTCCAATTCCGCATATGTTCGGTGTGTACGTCCTGGAGCGTGTGTTCGACATGGCTGCTGCGGCGGTGATCGCGGGTCTTGCGTTGCTGGCATTCGAGCGCAAGGGAGTTGGGGATAGCGAGCAAAGCGATAAGATCGAAGCTCTCGCACGCACCGGAGGAATTTTGCTCCTGGTGCTGCTGGCGGTCGCGATTTCGTTCCTGCTCTATTTCCGGTTTCATGGCGCGGAATGGCTGGGAAGAAGGCTAAAGAAGTCGAGNNGTGCTCCTTGCGTATACCGGCGTGCACTGGTTTCTGGTGTTGCTCGCATACGTTTGGATCGCGCACGCGTTCAGCGGAGAACCAGCGCTAGCGGCGATGACGCTTTCAGGCGCGCTGGTGGTTCTGGCGTTCACCCTGATTGGTTCGGCCGCTCAGCTTCCCGGTGTCGGAGGTGGCGCCCAACTCGCCACATTCCTTGTTTTGACACTGATCTTTGGAGTAGAAAAGGAGCCGGCAGCCACGGCTTCAATCATTCTCTGGCTGGTGACGTTTGCAAGTTGCTGCGTCGCGGGCTTGCCATTGCTCTTCAGCGAAGGATGGTCCATGGGCGAACTCCGCCGGATGGCGAGCGCTGAAGAACAAGCAGCCGAAGCCGTTGAATCTGAGGAGTGGTCTAAAAGAGTGAAGAGCTCGGAAGAGAGGCCGCGGTGAAGTGCCCCTTTTGTTCGCATCTGGATGACAAGGTAGTGGATTCGCGCGAGGCCAAGACGGGGGATCTGATTCGACGTCGCCGCGAATGCCTGCAATGTAATCGCCGCTTCACCACCTACGAGCGCATCGATGAAATTCCCTACATGGTCATCAAGAAAGATGGTCGCCGCGAAAAGTTTGACCGTCAAAAACTTTTGCAGGGTCTGCTGAAGGCGTGTGAAAAACGGCCTGTGCCGGTGGGAAAACTGGAAACCATCGTAGATGAAGCCGAACAATTCGTCAGCGAAGCGCCCGAGCGCGAACGTACCACCACGGAAATCGGCAAGCAGATCATGGACAGGTTGAAGAAGCTGGATAAGGTCGCGTACGTGCGGTTCGCGTCCGTTTATCTGGATTTCAAAGACGTGAAGGAATTCATGGACGAACTGAAAGTTCTGTTGAAGGACCGCGCGAAAAAGTAAGTTTACCTCGTGTGCGCCTGCCACACTCCCGCTGCAAACTTTTTAATCGTCCGAAAGCCCAGGTGCTCGTACATCCGGACCGCGGGAGTATTCGCGCTGGTAACCGTGAGCGAAAGCGATTCGTACTTCCGGCGCTGCAGCGCCTTGATCGAGCTTTCCATCATGAGGCGTCCGATTCCGTGGCCCTGGTAGCCGGGCATCACGCAAATTTGCGTCGTATGTCCGACACCCTCCGCCACGGTGGAAGTCAGGACCATGCCTACCGGCCGGTCACCCGTCGCCGGCCGCACGAGGAAGGAAGCTTCCGGCAGAAACTGGCCGCAACCCGGCAACAACACAATGTTGCGCAGGAACTTCATCCCTCCGGCTTCGCTTCGATACTGATCGTTGATTTCTCCATCCACGTGGTCGGCATAGGCAAGCTGAATGAGCCTGGCAGCGGATTCGAAAGCCTTGTCGGTCCAGGGCTCCAGTCGCAGGCCGCTGGAAAGGGGTTTGTTGATCAACTGGGCTTCGGCTAGCGGCAATAACATAAACAAGCGCGTGTGCAGGCTGAAATATTGAGAAAGAAATGCCGGGTCCAGTTCCGTGCCGAAGGGCATCAATTGCGCTTCCACCCTTTGCAATCGCGGAGTGGCGCGAAGAGCGCCAACCATCTCGGTTAGAAGTAATTCGGTAATTGGCGCTTGGGATTCCCGTGGGGAAACGAACAATCCGCCAATCAATCCTTTGTGATCCTCAAGAACGTAAAATCCATAACCGGCGGGCTTGTCGTTCTCGAGCGCAACGTAGCCACCCAGAGAGTGCGAGTCTATGAACTTCCGAATCAGATCCACGGATGGGCGGTAATCCCAATGCAGTTCGTCCCGCCAATGGCGGGTCTCCTCTTGGAACAGCGGTTCCAGTCTGCGTGATTGTATTTGGCGAAGATCTAGAATCTGCATGAGGGCCGGCACAAGTCCATAAACATTATAGCTTCGCGCGGCGTGAGAACCCAACTGTCCGTGCTTGGCAACTGAATTTCTTTCTGCCTCGACGCGGCCATGCGGAACGGCCCGGACCCACTTGCTCGATGTGTAACCACGTAAGAATGAGCTTGCTGCGAACTGTGCTAACATTCGTCTTGCCGGGTCGCAGAACTTTTGACGCCCGCGCCCAACGGATGGCCGTCTTCTCAGAGCTCCGCTATCCCACAACGCGCCTAGCCAAGGTTCTCTCCAGCCTTCTGGCGATAATCCTTTTTGCATTCGTTTCGATCGCCTTGATTTCGGGGTTTCTCCTCTACCAAATATTACGGACTGCGCATCCAACCGCGACGGTTGATTTGACCGTAATGATGGGCCACCCGACGACTATGTCTTTCCCACTCGCTGACGGAACCACGCGCGATGGGTGGTTTTTCCCGGGGAGGCGTGGAGCGCCTACGGTGGTGTTATGCCACGGCTATCTCTCTCAGCGTGGCGACGTTTTGACGCTGGTGACTGCGCTNNGACCCGCAACATTTTGGACTGTGGGGCGTCGATCTCGGGGGATACGTTGCTCTGGAAGAGGCGTCCAGCGATCCTCGGATCTCGGCTCTAATTGTGGACGACGCTTATTCGGATCCGCGCGAAATGGTTCAAATCGCGGTGAATCAGTCGGGCCTCGCGGTTATACCTTACGTTGGCCGCTTCTGTGATTGGGGGTTTCGCTTGTTGAATTATCAATTCCGGAACGAAGCGCCCGTCACCAGCCGGTTGGCCTACACAAAAGGAATTCCGAAGCTTTTCTTCCAATCGGATAGTCGCCCGGTGCTGGCGAACCAGGTTTTGCAGCTATTTATTCTTTCGCCCGAACCAAAGCAAATCATCCGCACGCGAACGAGGTATTCCGAAATGACGGACGAAGACCGCAAGAACTACGAAAACATCGTTGTGAGCTTTTTCTTGACGAATATCTCGCCTACTTCGCACCGCTAACGAGGAAGCGGCCCAACGGGTACGTACAAAATTCCTTTTTCCGCTTCGTTCAGCTCGCCTTGAAACCTTCCCGCGTTTTCGATTTCCTGCAGGCCCTTGCGCGTGGTCAAGACAAGAGCGGGTTCGGGATCTTCAGGCGACCACTCCGGAAGTTCACGCTGAAAGTAGAAAGCCAGTCCGTAGTTCCACGAGCGATTCAAATGGAAAGTAAATATGCGATCCGGCCGCAGATCGTGGCGCAGAAAAACGGCATAGGGTCTCGCTGATAGATATGGATCCAGGGCCGGAAGTACCCGGAGACTTGCCAATACCGTGGCAGCAACGAGCAGGGAGCAAGTTGCCGCAAGGACTCCGAGATTTTGCCGGCTGCCCGCTCTTAGAATTAAGAACAAGACGAAGACACTCACCAGCAAAGCGGCTTCAGCGAGGTGCAGCGAGCCGGCAAGTTCTGACTCCCAGATGGAAAGACCGCGTGCCTTGGCCAAGACAAAAATCGCGAGCACCAGCCAGAAAAAATCGACACCCGCAGCGACGAGAAGCGAAGCCGAGCGGCTCCTCTGAAATGCGCGAATCATTGCAACGGATAATATGAGCGCGAGAGCCGGAATCGCCGGGAGAATATAGCCCGGCAATTTCGATTGCGAGGCGCTGAAAAATAGAATTGGGAAAATTGCCCAGCAGGCGAAGAAAAACCCCGGCGAACGCAACCAGGTTTTTTCACGCCATAGACGCAAGCCTTCCTGCGCAGCCGGAATCAACAGCACGGCCCACGGCAGCATTGCCAGCAGAGTGATCCATCCGAAAAACCAGAAGGGCTGTTTATGCTGGAATACAGGCGTGAGGTAGCGCTGAAAATTGTGCTGAAAAATAAAAACGCGGATGAAATCCGGATTTCGCACAGCGCAGAGGATGTACCAGGGGAGAGCCACGACGCAGAATGCGCCGATGGCGGCGGGATGCACCAGCCGAAAAGCGGTCCGCCACAGCGAGGTAGCAAAGGCCCAAAGCGCCAATGCTCCTCCGGCGAGCAACACGCCCGCGGGGCCTTTCGCCAGAACCGCCAGCCCCAGGAACGCACCGAA
>PLZZ01000254.1:16958-27447 GCA_003153585.1 Acidobacteriota bacterium
GCCACACTCGTGGAGAAAATCAGCGGCGCCAGGAACGCAGGCCGTTGAAGGAAACTTTCTTCGCCGTCATAGTGCTTCCAGCCGAGCCAGCCGATAGCGAGAGCCGCAGCAAGCGCTGCCAATGCGGAGGGCAAGCGAGCGGCCCACTCCGGCTGCAGGTTCAAGCGAAGTCCGATTGCGGTTACCCAATAATAGAGGGCCGGTTTCTCAAACCAAGGCTGTCCGTAAAGCCGCGGCGTTACCCAATCGCCGGACTCGGCCATGGCTCTCGCGATCCACGCATACCGCGGTTCGTCCGGGCCAACCAATCCGAACGCGCCGAGGCCGGTAAAAAGACAAATGAACGCGACCAAGGTTGACAGCGCCGCATCCCAACGATTGTCTCGGCGCAATTGTGAAAGTGCATTCAAAGCGGGTTGAGTCTAACATTGCACCGCGAATCTTGATGCCGCCATTGCGCGACTACTGCTGGCATCTGCTTCGCCGCCTCTAGCATAATGGCCCCACATGCGTGAATGGCTCGAATATGCCGCGGCGTGGGTTGGAGTGAAGTCACTCGGCCTGTTGCCGCGGCCCGCGGCGCGATTCGCCGGCGCGAGTTTTGCGGCCGCGGCTTATGCCGTGCGCGCGCCGCTCCGCCGCGCGGCCATGTTTAATTTGGGTCTCGCGTTTCCCGACTGGAGCGAGACCAAGCGCAAGCGCGTAATTGGCAGAATGATTCAGCAAATCGGCTGGATGGCCGCGGAATTTTCACAATTTCCGAAATACACGCGCGACAACATCGAGAGAATTGTGGTGCTCGATGGCTTCGAGAATTTCGATGCGGCGCGGCGGCGCGGAAAGGGCGTGCTCTTTCTCACCGGTCACATGAGCGCGTGGGAACTGGCGCCGTTTGCGCAAGCTCTGTACGGCCACCCGCTTCATTTCCTCGTCCGCCCCATCGCGAACCGCCGGGTGGATGCACTCATTAACCACTACCGCTGTCTCTCCGGCAACCGGCCCATCGAAAAAAATAAGTCGGCTCGCTCCATTCTGAGGATTCTGGCCGACGGCGGCACGGTTGGCATCCTCTCCGATCACAACACCGTGCTGGAGGAAAGCGTGTTCGTTGATTTCTTCGGTATTCCGGCTTCCACCACGTCCGGCCTGGCGCGTATAGCATTGCGTACCGACGCGGCGGTAGTCCCGGGATTTCTTTCCTGGGACAGCGCGCGCCGAAAATATCGTCTGCGCTTTGAACCTGCAATCGAGCTTGCGCGAACGGGAGATGAAGAAGGGGATGTTCGCGAGAACACCGCGCGTTTCACCCAAACTATTGAAGACTATGTGCGCGCATATCCTGATCAGTGGCTCTGGGTTCACAAGAGATGGAAGACTCGCCCGCCGGGCGAAAAGGAAATTTATCCGGCCTAAACCGTTTTCCATCGGTGTGTTTGATCCTTGCCAAAAGAGGTGACCATGAGTTGCACGGCTGGTGAACTCGCAAAATTCCTGGGGACAACTATCGTGGGAGACGGCCAGCTAGCGCTTTCCGGCGTGGCCATGCCGGAAAACGCGCGGACGGAAGATTTAATTTACGTGGATTCTCCGCGACATCAGAAGCGCGCCGAGGATTCTGCGGCCAGGTGCGTGCTGGCGCCGGCGGGATTGCAGTTGAAAGGGAAGACCATGTTGTTTGCGGAGAACCCGAAGTTCGCTTTCGCCAAGGCCTCCGCTCGCCTGCTGCCGAAGTTTGCGCCTACCCCGGGAATCCACCCTACCGCGATTGTGGCTTCGAGCGCGCGCCTTGGGCTGAATGTTTTCGTCGGCCCATACGTAGTAATCGAAGAGGAAGTTGAAATCGGCGCAGGCAGCATCGTAGAAGCTTTTTGTTTTCTCGGACGCGGCAGCGCAATCGGCGAAAAATGCCGGCTTCATCCGCGCGTCACGCTTTACGCGAATGCGCGACTAGGTGAGGATGTGGAAATTCATTCCGGCGTTGTGATCGGAAGCGACGGATTCGGATACGTTTTCGGCGAAGGCCGCCATTGGAAGTTTCCTCAGATCGGTACCGTCGAAATTGGCGACAATGTTGAGATCGGCTGCAACACGACAATCGATCGCGGCTCGCTCGGTGCCACGCGAATTGCGGGGGACGTGAAGATCGATAACCTGGTTCAAGTAGGTCACAATGTATCCGTCGGCGAGCACTCGATTCTGGTATCACAGACCGGGATTTCGGGAAGCAGCTCTCTAGGAGCAGGTGTAATTCTCGGAGGGCAGGTGGGCCTTGGGGATCACTGCAAGCTGGAGGAAGGTGCGATAGTCGGCGCGCAAGCCGGGGTCCCGCCGGGGAAAACGATTCGGCGAGGTCAAACCGTGTGGGGAACTCCCGCGCGTCCCCTCGAACGATACAAAAAACAATATGCCGCGTTGGCGCGCTTACCAAAGTTGATCGAGCGCGTAGAAAACCTCGAAAAGGGAAAGGCCTAGATTTCCTCGGGATCCCTCGCAGCATTGGATTCTTGAATTGTGCTACCAAAATGCCCTACAAGGTCGAGCTCTCCCGCAGGCCGTTTCGTCTTCCGTTCGCCATGCCCGTGAGTCATTATTTCGAGCTTCCAGGGCGAAAGACCCCTAAGCTTTTGCCGCTCGCCGACAGGCCCGCTCCCGCTGGTACTGCAAGAACTGTTATTGCACCCATTTGGGCCATTGGCTCATCCCATGTAACTGGAGGCACGTTTTCAGTTGACCCAGGGGGCAAAGCCAAAGATAATCTTACTGTTACGGTACGAGGTTCGGACAGGGCCCAGGTTTGAGAAGGCACGTTTCACTCGGGGCACCGACCTATTCGTCAAGCGGATTCTCAGATCAGGGCTGGGTGGGTCTCATAGTGAGTCGACGGGACGCTGTGGAACCTCAGGCGAAACAGCATTAGATGTACTCGAATACCGGTGCTCGCCGTGGCCAGGGCCCGCGCCGTCCATTGGTCACCAGTTCGTAATAAACACGGCGAGGGTTGCTCGATAGGTACCTGAGAACTGCCCGGCACACTTTCAGCCGGTCGATGATGATATATGACTGAGGGATTGATGACACCAGAAGCCAGACTGCGAGCGGACTTCTCCTTTGGGGGCGGCCAAGCTACCGCCGCGGTCCGCAGCCGCGATTTTGAATGCCAAGTCGAGGACGCAGTATCCCGCAGCGCAAACTGGCTCCTCTCTGCGCAGTCCCAGGACGGGTATTGGTGGGGTGAACTGGAAGCGGACACGACTCTTGAGTCCGATTACATTCTCTACCTCCACGTACTCGGTCAGTTGAAATCCGAAAAGGTCCTCAAGCTCGCGAATTACATTCGCAAAAAACAGCTTGCCGATGGCGGATGGAATATTTTCGAAGGCGGTCCTTCTGAGCTGAATGCCTCGGTAAAGGCGTATGTAGCTTTGCGTTTGGCTGGTGACTCGGCGACGGCGCCGCACATCGTTCTCGCGAAAGAGAAAGTTATCGAGCTTGGCGGAATAGAAGCCACCAATTCCTACGTTCGATTCTATCTCGCCATGGTTGGCGCCATCGATTGGGGCATCGTTCCGTCCATTCCGCCCGAGCTGATGCTTCTGCCGGAATGGGTTCCCATCAATATCTACGAAATGTCTTCGTGGACTCGCGGGATCGTCATTCCTCTTTCGATAATCTACGGGAATAAGCCTGACTGGCATTTGCCGGAAGGCGTCACCGTCGACGAACTCTTCAAGACCAAGGGTGAAAAGCCGCATTCCTTCGATTGGGACAAGCGCATCATTTCCTGGCGCAACGTCTTTCTTGCGCTCGACCGCGCGGTGAAGGTTTACGAGCGTTCGCGATGGAAACCCTTCCGCAAATTCGCGCTCTCGCTCGCGCGCAAATGGATGCTCGAGCGCCTGGAGCGCACCGAAGGCCTGGCCACCATTTATCCCGCGATGATGAATTCGATTTATGCGCTGCTGGCCGAAGGCAAAGACCAGGACGACCCTCTGGTTACGCGCGAGATTAAATTCCTTGCGCGTTACGAAATCGAAGAGGACGACACCATTCGCGTGCAGCCTTGCATTTCGCCGGTGTGGGACACGGCTATCGCCATGGTATCGCTGGAAGAAGCCGGCGTCGATCCGGCGCATCCGGCTCTCATCGCTGCGGAGCGCTGGGTGGTATCCAATCAGATCCTCGGACCAGGCGATTGGCAGGTTAAGAATCAAAACGCGGAGCCCGGCGGATGGGCGTTTGAATTCCGCAACGATTACTATCCCGATGTGGACGACACCGCCTTCGTTCTAATGGCGCTCGGCCGCGTCGATGATCCCGATTCAGATCGCTTGCGCAATTCCATGCGCCGCGGGCTGGCCTGGCTCGTTAGCATGCAGAACGCCGACGGCGGCTGGGGCGCGTTCGATCACGAAAACGATTTGCAATTTCTAAATCACATCCCTTTCGCCGACCACAACGCGATGCTCGATCCTTCCACCGCGGACGTAACCGCGCGCACCGTGGAGTGCCTCGGGCAGATGGGTTGGTCTGCGAATCACCCGGTCATTCAGCGCGCTCGCGCTTTCATACGCCACGAGCAGACGCCTGACGGTTCTTGGTTCGGGCGCTGGGGCGTGAACTATGTTTACGGAACGAGTGGCGTGCTGCGCGCTCTGGAGACCATCGGCCTTTCAAAACAGCCTGATTGTCAGCGCGCCGCGGATTGGTTGCGCTCAGTGCAGAATGCCGATGGCGGCTTCGGCGAGTCCGTCCTTTCCTACTACGATCCTGCGCTGAAAGGCAAAGGGAAGAGCACTGCGTCGCAAACGGCCTGGGGCTTGATCGGATTGCTCGCAACAAGCGGTCCCGACGATCCTTCTGTCGAACGCGCTGTGGCCTGGCTTTTGGAGCAGCAGAATCCTGATGGAACCTGGGACGAGGCGGAATTTACGGGCACAGGATTCCCCTGCGTCTTTTATCTTAAGTATCACCTGTATCGAAACTCCTTCCCGCTTTACGCCTTGGCGCGTTATGACAACATGCGCAAGGGCCGGCGAAATTTTGGCGGTATGCAGATTTCCGCGGCGGAGTTGCAGCATCTAATCGGACGAAACCGGGGGTAAGGGATGAGAGTACCTTTAAGTTTGACCACCAGCATGGCCGGGTATCTAACCGGCAAGAAGATTAGCGGCGCTGAGAAATTTCCGCTGGTGATGATGCTCGAACCGCTGCACGCCTGCAATCTAACCTGCACCGGCTGCGGCCGCATTCGCGAATATAAATCCACGATCAATGAGATGTTGACGGTCGAGGAATGCCTGAAAGCCGTCGATGATTGCGGCGCGCCCATCGTTTCGCTCTGCGGCGGCGAGCCTATGATTTATCCCGAGCTCGATCGCTTGTGCAAAGAAATTCTCGATCGCAAAAAACACATTTACCTGTGCACCAACGGAATGTTCATTCGCAAGCGATTGAAAGAGTTCAAGCCGACCTCGCGGCTCTTTTTCAACGTGCATTTGGACGGACTTGAGAAGACGCACGACATCTGCGTCGAACGCGATGGCGTATTCCGCGAAGCGATTGAAGGCATCAAGGCGGCTAAGGCTGCAGGTTTCCTGGTCACTTCCAACACCACGGTCTATAAGGAAACCGATATCGAAGAGATTGCGGACCTTTTTGCTTATCTGCAGACGCTGGGCGTCGACGGCCACATGATTTCTCCCGCGTATTCCTACGCCGCGGTGATGACCAAGGAAATCTTCATGTCGCGCGATGAAATTCGCGACAAATTCCGCCAGGCCAGCAAACTGCTCGAACGCTACAACATCGTGACCTCGCCGATTTATATGGAATACCTTCGCGGCGAGCGTGAGCTGATGTGTACCGCTTGGGGCAATCCGACTTACAACCCGCGCGGATGGAAGGGCCCCTGCTATCTGATGACCGACGCGCATCACGCCACGTTCAAGGAATTCATCGATAACACTCCGTGGGAAAAGTACGGCCACGGTCGCGATCCTCGCTGCGAAGATTGCATGGTTCACGCCGGTTACGAAGCCTCCGCTGTTCTCGGCGGAAATAAGAAACTGGGCGACACCTGGAAGATGCTCACTTGGACGCTGTCGGGAAAAATGGGCGGACTGATCGGCGAGCCGAGCGAGAGAGAACTTCAGGCCAAGCGAAACGGTCAAGCCAACGGCAACGGACATTCCAACGGCCACGAAAATGGTAATGGTTCCGCGAAGCGCGCGATACCTGTAGCGCCATCGAACCAGTCCCCGGATGAGGTTTTCCGCATTCTATGACCACACTCGTTACGGGTGCCGCTGGCTTCGTGGGAAGCCATGTCACCCGGCAACTTGTCAGCACAGGACAATCGGTTCGCGTCCTGGTTCGTCCAGGCAGCAACTTAGAGGCGCTCGCGGGGTTACACGTGGAGTGCTGCGAAGGCGATCTGCGGGATGCAAACTCGCTGGAACGGGCCATGCACGGCGTGCGGCGGGTTTTTCATGTGGCGGCAGACTACCGGTTGTGGGCCCCTCGGCCCGAAGAGATTTACGAGAATAATGTTGAAGGAACCCGCAAGCTGCTTGTTGCAGCTAAGCGCGCGGGCGTCGAGCGGATCGTCTATACCAGTACGGTCGCAACGATCGCAGTCCCGCGGCACGGCGCACTCCCGAATGAAGACACGCGGGCAACCTTCGACGAAATGATCGGGCACTACAAACGCTCGAAATTTTTGGCGGAACAGGTTGCGGTCGAAGCGGCCGCTGACGGCGTGCCGGTCGTCATCGTAAATCCGACAGCTCCTGTGGGGCCGTGGGACTGGAAGCCGACTCCGACGGGCCGCATCATCCTCGATTTCTTGAAAGGCAAGATGCCTGCCTATGTTGACACTGGGCTGAATGTTGCGGCGGTAGAAGACATTGCAGCCGGGCATTTGCTGGCGGCCGAAAAAGGCCGCATTGGCGAGCGCTACATTTTGGGCGCGCGGAACATGACTTTGAAGCAGATTCTCGATGCGCTCTCTGCCATTACGGGGCGTCCGGCGCCGCGCGTTCGGTTGCCTCATGCCGTTGCGCTGGCCGCGGGATATGCCGATCAGTTGTTCTCGCGTCTGGCGGGCCGCGAACCGCAAATTCCCGTTGAAGGTGTGAGAATGTCGCGCCATCGCATGTTCGTCGAAAGTGACAAGGCCGCGCGCGAACTCGGCTACCAGCCCACCTCGGTGGAAGCCGCGCTCGAACGCGCCGTGCGTTGGTATGAGCTGCACGGATATCTGGCCACGGGCGCAGGAAATAAATCCGTCGCGCATCAAGCCGCGGCGTAAGGATCGCAGTGAGAATTCTGGTCACCTTCGCATTGGAAAATGAATTCGCTCCCTGGCGCGCCCTGCGCGATTTCAGATCCGCGAAGTTGGGCGATTCTGAAATTCATCTCGCGGAATTCAGTTCCGCGCAAACGGCGGTAGTCCTCACCGGTGTGGGTGCCCGGCGGGCTGCGCTGACCGCCTCGGAAATAATGCATAGCGAATACGACGCTTTTGATTGTTGTATCTCCTGCGGTCTGGCCGGTGGGTTGCGTAGCGAGTATCATGTAGGGGAAGTGTTGGCTGCTCGGAGCGTTTTTTCGGAAGCTCCCCGGACGGACGGAAGCAGCCGGCAGCTACAATCCAGTGCGGCGCTTGTTTCGTTCGCTGCGGATTGCGGCGCGGCCGTCGTGGACCGGTTTTATAGCGCGGATCACGTCGTTTCGAGCGCGGACGAAAAACAGCGCTTGGGCGAATCTGCGGATGCGGTGGAAATGGAAAGTTTTGAGATCCTGCGTGAAGCGCAAGCCGCCGGCGTCCCCGCTGTTGCCGTTCGCGCAATCAGCGACACGGTGGGCGAAGATTTGCCTCTCGATATGAATCAGGTATTCACGGACCAGGGACAAGTGAGCATTCCGCGCGTGCTGGGCCAGGTCGCGCTCAAGCCGCAATCCTTGCCGGGGTTGATCCGGCTTGGGAGGAACAGCCGCATCGCAGCGCAATCGCTGGCGCATTTTCTGGATTCTTACGTTGTCGCGCTGGCAGGTCGCGCAGCGCAATTTGAAACGAAATCAAGCGTTGTGGCAGTCTAAAAGCACCATGGGTCAAACCATTACTCCAATTGAATCAGCCGGGTCTTCTCGCCAGAGGAATTCGCACCTGGCCGTCGGCCATATGCGCGCCGGCGTCTACCGTGGCCAAGGCCGCGTGACGGTGGAATCTGTGCCGATCCCGGAAATTGGCGAAGGCGAAATTCTCTTCCGAGTGGCTGCCTGTGGCATCTGCGGTACCGACATCAAAAAGATTCACCATGGTTTTATCGCGCCTCCGCAAATTCTAGGGCACGAGCTTGCCGGTACCGTGGTGAAGGCGGGCCGCGGCGTCACCAAGTTCAAACCGGGCGATCGCGTGGTCAGCTTCCACCATATTCCGTGCGGCGATTGCTTTTACTGCGAGCGAAAACTTTTTTCGCAGTGCGCCGGATACAAGAAAGTCGGCCTCACAGCCGGGTTCGATCCCAATGGCGGAGGGTTTGCGGAATACGTTCGCGCCATGCCGTGGATTGTTGAACGTGGAATGATTGCGCTGCCCGCGGACGTCAGTTTTGAAGAAGCCACCTTTGTGGAGCCTGTGAACACTTGTTTGAAAGCTGTGCGCAAAGCTCGCGTTTCGAAAAATGAGACGGTGCTGGTGATAGGTCAAGGTCCCATCGGGATGCTGCTCATGCTGCTCGCCAAGTACGAAGGCGGCGAAGTCTATACCAGCGATCCTATGGCGGGACGCCGGGCCGCAAGCCTGCGATTTGGCGCCAAAGAATCCTTCGATCCCGCCAGCAAGAATTTACTGGAAGAAATGCGCAGTCGTACGGACGGGCGCGGCGCCGATGTGGTTATGGTGGCTGTGCCTAGTCCATCATTAGTCCCTGAAGCTTTAACCCTGGCGCGCCCCGGAGGGCGCATACTGTTGTTTGCGCACAACGACCCGGTGATGCAGATCGGATTTCCGGCCGCGGCAGTGGGTGTGGAAGAAAAAGAAATTCTCGGCAGCTATAGCGCTTCGGTGGACGATCAGGACGAATCGGCGGCTCTTGTTTTCGAACGCAAGCTGCCGGTACGGGAATTGATTTCGCATCGTTTTCCGCTGGACCGAATCGGGGAAGCGCTGGAATTGGCCGCTCGGCCCGCAGACGATACTTTGAAAGTGGTGATACGTCACGAATGAGAGTAGAACGCGAACGCAATGGACACATGACAGCGGCCGTGCTGTACGGCGCTGAGGATTTGAAAATCGAGAGCGTCGACATTCCCGCCCTGTCCGACGACGAAGTACTCGTGCGCGTGGAAGTGGCGCTGACCTGCGGCACAGACTTCAAAGTCTGGAAGCAGGGATTTCATCAGCGCATGATCAAGCCTCCTGCGCTGTTCGGTCACGAGCTGGCTGGCGTGGTTGAATTGAAGGGAAGCGCGGTCAACGGCGGCATTCGGGAAGGCATGCGCGTGGTGCCTGCGAATTCCGCGCCGTGCAACGTTTGCCTCTACTGCCGCAAGGGGCAGCCGAATCTTTGCGAAGACCTACTGTTCAATAATGGCGCCTACGCGGAATACATTCGCATCCCGGGGAGAATCGTGCGGCAGAACTTGCTGCAGATTCCGGATAATGTTTCGTTCGTCGATGCCGCCATGGCCGAGCCGCTTGCGTGTGTGCTGCGCGGCATCCACGAAATGGGAGTCAATCCCGGCGATACCGCGGTTGTGATCGGATGCGGACCCATCGGCTTGAAATTTATACGAATTCTTTCCGGCCGCCACGTGCGCGTGATCGCTATCGGAAAGCGCAAAAGCCAGATGCGTGCCGCCGAACGCCTGGGGGCAATAGCCACATTTGACGCTGCGGAAATTGAGAATCCGGTCGCTCTGGTGCGCCAGATCACCGAGGAAGGCCGCGGAGCCGATGCCGTGATCGAAGCGGTAGGCACCGCCGCGACCTGGCAATGGGCGCTTCAAATGGTGCGCAAGGGCGGAACTGTAAACCTTTTCGGCGGCTGCCCGCGCGGCACGGAAGTGAAAATCGATCCCGCCGCGCTGCATTATTCTGAAATCACGATCAAGTCCACTTTCCATCACACGCCCAGGTTNNCTGTCGGAATTGCCTCAAGTCTTTGAACACATGAAGAACCGGCACGGCGAGATGAAAACGGCCGTCATTCCCTGATCTTTCGAACCAGCAGTAAAAGTAACAGTTGTTGAATCTTGAACTGGGAAGTAACCGCCGCCCGAATCAGGGCACCATGTTAGCCACACCTGAATTGAAAATCGCGCGCAACCTTCCAGCGGAGGGCTGCGACCCCGCTGTCGCGCAGCGCTACACGCGCTGGCTGGCGAACCATCACTACGAGAATTTCAATGTCGTTTCCCGTCTGCTACCTCGCCGCCTACATCAGGATTTCTACAATGTTTACGCTTATTGCCGGTGGTCAGATGA